>NZ_VRUW01000065.1:0-29279 GCF_008039475.1 Methylobacterium sp. WL12
TCTGCACCGCCCACAACCTCCTCAAGCTGGCCAAGGCCAGTCACTGAGCCCAAAGCCGACGCCCACGTCTGCCCACACTTCCAACCTCATCCCACCGCGTAAACTCGTTACTCGGACGGGCTCCTAGAGATTCGCATGACTGAGCCGACGCTTCCCTGACGCCGTCTCCGAGCGCGACCTCGGCCAAGCCGTTCATGACGCTGGTCGTCGCCTTCGTGCCGGAAGCGGGCGGGTGCCGCTACACCGCCGTCGCCCGGCACTGGAGCGTGGCCGACCGCGAGACGCACGAGGCGATGGTGTTCCACCAGGGCTGGGGCATCTGCGCCGACCAGTTCGCGGCGCTCGCCCAAACCCCCTAAAGGCTCGCATCGAGACCGAAAACGAAAAAAGGCCGCCCTCGCAGGCGGCCCTCCTTTCGACCGGCGAACCGATCGTACGCCGATCACATGCGGTGACGGCGGTGATGCATCATGCGGTGGCGCCGCTGGTGACGCATCATCGGCCGGCCCATCGGCCGCATGCCAGGGCGCATCGCCGGATCCATGTCGGGCGTGCCGCCCGGCGCACCCATTGCGCGCTCCATGCCGGCGCGCGGGCCGCCGGCCTGGGGGCCGGACCGGTTGTAGGGGGAGTTCCCCTGGGCGAAGGCGGTCGCGGACAGGAGGGTCAGCGACGCGGCGATCAGGAACACTTTCTTCATGGGGAAGTCCTTGGGTCGTCTGTAGGGGCGGAACACCCGCCTCGAACGCCGCCGCAGCCCGATGCGGCGTCGGCGTACGCTGGTGAACTTCAGCCGTCGCGCAGGGGTTCCCCCTCAGGCACGGATTCCGCGCGCAACGACCCGCGTTCGTGCGGACTCCGCTCACTCCCGGTGCCCCGCCTCGGTAGTCAGCATCCGCGGCGACGGGCCGGCCGAGGTCTTCCCCCCATCCGCGCAGCAGGCCGCCCCGGCTGCGCGCCCGCATCCACCGCACCGGCAAAATGGGCTAGGGACATGGGGCTGCGGAACGCCCGGGCGCGAGGGAGACGCTGATGGATCCGGTACTGATCACGGGGGCCGCCGGGTTCATCGGGTATCACGTGGCCGAGCGCTACCTCGCGGCCGGTCGCCCGGTCGTCGGGATCGACGACCTCAACGCCTACTACGACGTCGGCCTGAAGCAGGCGCGGCTGGCCCGGCTTGAAGGCCGTCCCGGCTTCCGCTTCCTGCGGCTCGACATCGCCGACGCCGCGGCCGTCGACGCTCTGTTCTCCGAGCACCGGTTCAAGCGCGTGGTCCACCTCGCGGCGCAGGCGGGCGTGCGCTACTCGCTGGAGAACCCGCGCGCCTACGCCCGCAGCAACGTCGACGGGTTCCTAAACATCCTCGAAGGCTGCCGCCATCACGGCTGCGAGCACCTGGTCTACGCCTCATCGAGCTCGGTCTACGGCGCGCTCACCAAGATGCCGTTCTCGGTCCACGACAACGTCGACCATCCGGTCAGCCTGTACGCGGCGACCAAGAAGGCGAACGAGTTGTTCGCGCATTCCTACAGTCACCTCTACCGGCTGCCGACCACGGGCCTGCGCTTCTTCACGGTCTACGGGCCCTGGTACCGGCCCGACATGGCCCTGTTCCTGTTCACCCGGGCGATCCTGGCGGGCGAGCCGATCTCGGTGTTCAACAACGGGCTGATGCAGCGCGACTTCACCTACGTCGACGACGTGGTGGACGGCGTCGTGCGGGTGGCTGAGCGCATCGCCGCCCCGAACCCCGCCTGGGACGGCGTACGCCCCGATCCCGGCACGAGCCTCGCGCCCTACCGGATCTACAACGTCGGCAACAACCGGCCGGTGCAGCTTCTCCACCTAATCGACGTGCTGGAGGCGTGCCTCGGGGTGAAGGCGGTGCGCCGGATGCTGCCGATGCAGGCCGGCGACGTGCCGGCCACCTATGCCGACGTGGACGACCTCTCCGCCGCCGTCGGCTTTGCCCCCGCGACGCCGATCGAGGCCGGCGTCGAGCGGTTCGTGCGTTGGTACCGCGACTACTACCGCGCCTAACTCTCAGTCGGCTTGATCTTCAACTGGTCGATGACCCAGCGCCAGGTCCCGTCCGCCTGCTCGCGGGCGGTCTCGACCGAGAGCGTGCCGTCGGGCAGCCGCGCGAAGGTCATCGCGATCGAGCCGTTGCGTAAGGGGGGCAGGATTTCGGCGGCCGGAAACTCGGAACGGCGGGCCAGCAGATCCGCGTAGAAGGCGCGAATCTCGGCGTGCCCGGTGGCGACGACCCGCCCGGCGGCCAGTACCGCCTCCGGCTCGTAGAGCGCGACGAGGCCTTCCACGTCGCCGGCGTTCGCGCGCTGGTTGAACAGGCGGGCCAGCGCCTCCGGCGCCTCGGCGCCGTCCCTGTGCATGTCCGACATGGCGGTTCCTTTCGTGATGGTCGGCGGGTTCTTCGAACCGCCGGTTAGGTCAGTTGCGCCCCCGTGCCGTCACGCACCGAGACGGCGATGGGAATGCCGAGCTTCACGCTCTCGGACACGGTGCAGAACCGCTGGAACTGGTCGAGGACCCGGTCGATCCGCGGCATGTCGGCGGCGGTGGCGCCCAGGGTGATCCGCACGTCGACGCCGACGATGCGCAGGCGTTCGTCGTCGTTGCGCCCGATGCGGCAGGTGGCCTCGGCCGAGACGCCGCCTCCATCCTGGCGGAACTTGCCCAATGCGAAGACGAGGCTGGCGCACAGGCAGTTCGCAACGCCGGCGATCAGCAACTGCTCTGGGTTCGGCCCGGTCCCACCGCCGATCGGTTCCGCCTCGTCGACCCGCAGGGCCGGCAGGGCCTTACTGAAATCCACGCTGAAGACGTAGTCGCCGACCTGCGTGATCGTGATGCTCGGCGCCGCCGTCATCCCGCGTCCTCCCCATCCTGCCGAATGCCCGGCCTTGCCCCGCGTTCCGCCCCCTCCTCTGACAGACTTGCCCCTAACAGATCCGCGATTTGAAACCGAAGCGCCGCCGGGTCGGCTTCGCATGCCTTGACGCGATTTCCGCGCTGGCATACCACATACCATATAAGGAATCGAGCCGAGGCCGGATCGTTCTCAACGATCGCGAGCCCGGCCCGCCTCCGCCGCAGGGAGAGCTTCCATGCCTGGCCGAATTCCCGACCGCTGATCCCGCCTTCCGCTCGCGGCCGTCATCCCCCGCGGGTCGCGCGACCGACGACCTCGCCCACCGGCGGCGGACGACGGGTCCTGGAACGATGAGCGTCTTGCATGTCTCGGGCGATCGACTTCGAACAACTGGTCTCGAATGCCGGCGACGCGATCGTGGTCTCCGACGCCGACGGCGCGATCGTCGTGTGGAACGCCGCGGCGGAGCGCATCTTCGGGTTCACGCCGGAGGAGGCGATCGGGCGGACGCTCGACCTGATCACGCCCGACCGGCACCGCCAGCGCCACTGGGACGGCTACCACAAGACCATGCGGACGGGGGTGACGCGCTACGGCGCCGAGGTGCTGCGCGTGCCGGCCCTGCACAAGGACGGTCGTTCGCTATCGATCGCGTTCACCGTGAGCATGCTGTTCGACGCGGACGAGACCGTCACCGGCATCACCGCCGTGATCCGCGACGAGACCGAACGCTGGAACGCGGAGCGGGCGATGCGCCGCCGCATCGCCGAGCTCGAAGCCTGAACGGCCATTACAGTCTCCCATCGGGAACGGGCAACGAATTCAAGGTCAAGGCCGGATTTCGCAAGCGAGAGCAGATCCCGCCGAGAGCAACGTGACCGCCGACCGAGGCTCCGAAGATGAGCCCGGCCTTCGATCACCGAGTGCGTCACCGATCCAGGGTCGGCGGCGCCATCCGTCCACGCGAAGAGAGGAAAAGCCGACGATGAGCAAGCCACTCGAGGGGATCAAGATCATCGACTTCACCCACGTCCAGGCCGGTCCGGCCTGCACGCAGCTTCTGGCCTGGTTCGGGGCCGACGTGATCAAGGTCGAGCGCCCCGGCTCCGGCGACGTCACCCGCAACCAGCTGCGCCACGTCGAGGGCGCGGATGCGCTCTACTTCACGATGTTGAACTCCAACAAGCGTTCGCTGACCCTCGACACCAAGACCCCCGAGGGCAAGCAGGTCCTGGAGAAGCTGATCGCCGAGTCCGACGTGCTCGTCGAGAACTTCGGCCCCGGCGCCTTGGACCGGATGGGCTTCTCCTGGCCGCGGATCAACGAGCTCAACCCGGGCATGATCGTCGCCTCGGTGAAGGGCTTCTCCGACGGCCACCACTACGAGGACCTGAAGGTCTACGAGAACGTGGCCCAGTGCGCGGGCGGGGCCGCCTCCACCACCGGCTTCTGGGACGGGCCGCCCACCGTCAGCGCCGCGGCGCTCGGTGATTCCAACACCGGAATGCACCTGGCCATCGGCATCCTCACGGCGCTCCACCAGAAGAACAAGACCGGCAAGGGCCAGAAGGTCGCCGTGTCGATGCAGGATTCAGTGCTGAACCTCTGCCGCGTGAAGCTGCGCGACCAGCAGCGCCTCGATGCGCTCGGCTACCTGGAGGAATACCCGCAATACCCGCACGGCACGTTCACGGACGTGGTGCCGCGCGGCGGCAACGCCGGCGGCGGCGGCCAGCCCGGCTGGGTGCTGAAGTGCAAGGGCTGGGAGACCGACCCGAACGCCTACATCTACTTCACGATCCAGGGCCATGCCTGGGCCCCGATCTGTCGGGCGATCGGAAAGGACGCGTGGATCGACGATCCGGCCTACAAGACCGCGTCCGCCCGCCAGGACAAGATCATGGACATCTTCGGCACGATCGAGGAATGGCTCGCCGACAAGACCAAGTTCGAGGCGGTCGACATCCTGCGCAAGTTCGACATCCCCTGCGCGCCGGTGATGTCGATGAAGGAGATCTCCGTCGATCCGAGCCTTCGCGCAAGCGGCACGGTCGTCGAGGTACCCCACCCCCATCTCGGCTCGTACCTGACGGTCGGAAGCCCGATCAAGTTCTCGGACATGACCGTCGAGATCAAGTCGTCGCCTCTGCTGGGCGAGCACACCGACGAGGTGCTGGTCGACCTCGGCTACACCCAGCAGCAGATCGAGGAGCTGCACCAGGCCCGCGCGGTCTGATCGGTTCGACGATCTAGCGAAGCCGCTTCCGGTCCGAGAGGACTCGGGGGCGGCTTCCGCCGTATCCATTGCTGCTGCTTCGGAGCTATCTGATCGAACGCGCGAAGCACCGAACGGCCCCCTCTCCCACGGAGAGAGGGTTGGGGTGAGGGGCGTGACCTAACCGGACATGTCACGCCCCTCATCCTGTCCTTCTCCCCCTGGGAGAAGGGACCCGCGCTTGATCCTGCCGGCGGTGCGACGACGGCGGCCTTCGCGGGTGTCGGAATGGCGCCTCCCTGAAACACGCGAAGGCTCGGATCCATGCAGCCACTTTGGCGCCGGTTCGTTCCGGCGGCGACGCCGCTCAGCCTGCGGGAACGCGTCCGCTCGGCGCTCGGCGCAATGCTCGGCATCCTCGTCACCGGGGCGCTCGCGGCCTGGGCATTGGGGCCGACCACCGCCCTGCCGTTCCTGATCGCGCCGATGGGCGCCTCCGCGGTGCTGCTGTTCGCCGTGCCCGCGAGCCCGCTGGCGCAGCCCTGGTCGATCGTCGGCGGAAACCTCGTGGCGGCCCTCGTCGGCGTGAGCGTCGCGGCGCTCGTGCACGATCCGATCCTGGCGGCGGCGCTGGCCATCGCCGGAGCCGTCGGGTCGATGATGGCGCTGCGCTGCGTCCACCCGCCGAGCGGCGCGGTCGCGCTCACCGCGGTGCTGGGCGGCCCGGCGATCCACGACCTCGGCTACGGCTTCGTGCTCTGGCCGGTCGGCGTGAACTCGTTGCTGCTGCTCGCCGCGGCGCTCCTCTTCAACAATCTCACCGGCCGCCCCTACCCGCATCCCGGCATCGCGGCCGCGCCCGGCCGCACCGATCCCGTCGCCGCGCCGCTGGGCTTCAGCGGCGAGGACCTCGATGCGGCGCTGGAAGACTTCGACCAGATCCTTGATGTCGGGCGCAGCGACCTCGAGGCGATCCTGCGGCAGGCGCAGCTCCGCGCCACCCGCCGTCGCTCGGGCCAGACGGACTGCGCCGCGATCATGACCCGTGACGTGGTGGCGATCGCCCCCCACGCGCCGCTGATGGAGGCGCTCGCCCTTCTGCGCCGCCACCACATCAAGGTCCTGCCGGTGACCGACGAGAGCGCCCGGGTGGTCGGCATCGTCACGCAGACCGACCTCCTCGACAAGGCGGCGTGGGACCGGCGCGGGCCGCGCCTCGGGCTCCTCCGCCGCCTGCGCCTGACCGCGGCCCGCGGGCGCGCCCCGCACGGCTCGGTCGAAGACATCATGACGAGCCCTGTCGTGACGCTGCGGCCGGACAGCCCGATCGGGGAGGTCGTGCTGCAGATGTCTGGGCTCGGCCTGCATCATCTGCCGGTGGTCGGGCCGGACGACCGCCTCGTTGGGATCGTCTCGCAGGGCGACCTCGTCGCGGCCCTGCTCACCGACGCCACGCGGCACCAGGCCGAGGTGCCGACGCCGCGGATGCTGGCGCCGGCCTGATCCGAGGGGGCGTCAGGCCGGGTTCGGCACGTCGAGGAAGAAGGCGACGGCCTGCGCCACCACCGCCGGGTCGTAGGCGTGGGGGCCGTCGTACTCGACGTAGGTGGTGTCGTAGCCGGCCCGTTCGAGCTGCGCGGCATGTCTGCGGCCGCCATGCGCGACCGCGATCTGCGCGTCCCGGGTGCCGTGCGAGACGAAGACCCGCGGCGCCCCGGTCTGGACCTGCACGCTCACGAAGCCGGCGGACGAGGCGATGACGTGGGTGACGACGTCCCCGTTGGTCAGCCCCGAGGACAGGGCGTAGCTACCGCCGTCCGAATGGCCGGCGAAGGCCAGATGCGACGGATCGAGCAGGAAGCGCGATCCGACCTCGGAGAGCGCGGCTTCGAGGCGCTCGCGGTCGGGACCGTGGCCGGCGATGACGAGGTCCCAGGTTGGGAACAGCGATTGCGGGGCCAGCACCAGGAACCCGCGCGCCTCCGCGTGGGCTTCCAGCATCGGCAGGATCTTCTCCGCGCCGCCCCCGCCGCCGTGGAACAGCACCGCCAAGGGCGTGGCCCTTCGCGGGTCGATCCGGGCCGGCACGTGGAGGATCGCGTCGCGCTCCGGAAACAGCCCGAGCGGGTGACGCCCCGGCGGTAGCGGCGGCTTCACGGGGAGCCGGTGCGCGAAGGCGATGCGGCCGACGAGGCGCGGATCGATCATCGCGTCGGCTCCCATGGTCGCGGGAGGGCGGCGACCGCCCTCCCGCTCTTCGCCCGGCTGCACTTACTTCCGCTTCACGGTGCTCTGCGGGTTGAGGCTGCCGATGTTGCCGCTCTCGGTGCCCGCAGAGGGGTCGATCACCGCGTTGATCAGGGTCGGACGACCCGAATCCATCGCCGCGTTGACCGCCTCGCGGAGCGCATCCGGCGTCGTGACGTTGACGCCGACGCCGCCGAAGGCCTCCATCATCTTGTCGTAGCGCGCGTCCTTCACGAACACGGTCGGCGCCACGTCGGCCACGCCCGACGGGTTCACGTCGGTGCCGCGATAGATGCCGTTGTTGTTGAACACCACGATGCAGACCGGCAGGTCGTACCGGCAGATCGTCTCGACCTCCATGCCGGAGAAGCCGAAGGCCGAGTCGCCCTCGACCGCGAGCACCGGCTTGCCGGTCTCGACGGCCGCCGCCACGGCGAAGCCCATGCCGATGCCCATGATGCCCCAGGTGCCGACGTCGAGGCGCTTGCGCGGCTGGTACATGTCGATGACGCCGCGGGCGAGATCGAGGGTGTTGGCGCCCTCGTTGACGAGGATCGCGTCGGGGCGCTCCTTGATGATCGTGCGCAGCACGCCGAGCGCGCCGTGGAAGTCCATCGGGATCGAGTTCTTCAGGAGGCGCTGGCCCATCTTGGCGATGTTGGCGTCCTTCTTCGCCTTGATCGTCTCGGTCCAGGCCGCGGGCGGCGCCGGCCAGCCGCCCTTCATCCCGTCGAGCAGCGCCGCGACGCAGGAGCCGATGTCGCCGACGACCGGCGCGACGATCTCGACGTTCGAATCCATCTCGCGCGGCTCGATGTCGATCTGGATGAACTTCTTGGAGCCCGGGGCGCCCCAGGTCTTGCCCTTGCCGTGCGAGAGCAGCCAGTTCAGCCGGGCGCCGACCAGGAGCACGACGTCGGCCTCCTTCAGCACCGTCGAGCGCGCGGCGCCGGCCGAGAGCGGGTGGGTGTCGGGCAGGAGGCCCTTGGCCATGCTCATCGGCACGTAGGGAATGCCGCTGGTCTCGACCAGCGCGCGGACCCCCTCGTCGGCCTGCGCGTAGGCGGCGCCCTTGCCGAGGATGATCAGGGGGCGCTCCGCGGTCTTCAGCACGGCCAGCGCCCGCGCGATCGCTTCCGGCGCCGGGATCTGGGCGGGCGCCGGGTCGATCACCTTGACCAGCGACTTCGCGCCGGCCTCGGCGTCCATCACCTGCGCGAAGAGCTTGGCCGGCAGGTCGAGGTAGACGCCGCCGGGACGGCCGGAGCAGGCGGCGCGGATCGCGCGGGCCACGCCGATGCCGATGTCGGCGGCGTGCAGCACGCGGAAGGCCGCCTTGCACAGGGGCTTGGCGATGGCGAGCTGGTCCATCTCCTCGTAGTCGCCCTGCTGCAGGTCGACGATCTCGCGCTCGGACGAGCCCGAGATCAGGATCATCGGGAAGCAGTTGGTGGTGGCGTTGGCCAAAGCCGTCAGGCCGTTGAGGAAGCCCGGCGCCGAGACCGTGAGGCAGATGCCCGGCTTCTTCGTGAGGAAGCCGGCGATCGCCGCCGCGTTGCCGGCATGCTGCTCGTGCCGGAACGAGATCACCCGGATGCCCTCGGCCTGGGCGAGGCGCCCGAGATCGGTGATCGGGATGCCCGGCACGCCGTAGATCGTGTTGATGTCGTTGAGCTTCAGCGCGTCGATGACGAGGTGGAACCCGTCGGTGAGCGCGGGCTGGGTGTCGGCCTCGGCCATGTTCACGTCGGCGGTATGCATGTCGATGACTTGAGCGTGCGCGGGCATCTCGGCCTCCCGAATGGATGGTTGTTGGGCCTCTCCGAGGCTTGGGCCTCGGATGGCTGGTCGCAGGACACGCGCCATGGGGGTGTCGATGGGGCGGGTCGACGAGGCGGGCGCCGGTGTCAGGCGATCCGGATCGGCTCGGCCTTCGGCACGGACACGGTCGCGTCGAGGGCGAGGTAGCGCGCCCGCATCGGCTTGAGCACGAAGATCGCCAAAGCCGCCGCGGTGAGGTTCAGGGCGACGATGATGCCGAACACCGCGTACCAGCCGTAGGCGGCCGCCACGAGGCTGCCGAAGGGAACCAGGAACGAGGCCGTGCCCTTGGCGGTGTAGAGCAGGCCGGCGTTGCTGGTGGCGAACTTCGAGCCGAAGGTGTCGCCGCAGGTGGCGGGGAACAGCGAGTAGATCTCGCCGAACACGCCGAAGTACAGGGCGGTCGCCAGCACGAACACCGTCGGGATGGTGCCGTAGCTGAGCAGAAGCAGCACCGCGACCGCCGCGGTCGAGAACGCGATGAACATCGTGTTCTCGCGCCCGATCTGGTCGGACACCCAGCCGAAGAACGGGCGCCCGAACCCGTCGAAGATCCGGTCGAGCGAGATCGCCAGGGTCAGCGTCGCCATCGTCAGGCCGAGCATGCTCACCGGCACGTCGGCGACGTGGAAGTCGTGGGCGATCGGCGCGATCTGCGCCGCCGCCATCAGGCCGCCGGCGGCGACCATCACGAACATCGCGTACATCACCCAGAAGACCGGGGTGCGCACGGTCTCGCTCGGGGTGCGGTCGACCTTGCTCTGGGGCAGGTTGTGGCGCTTGCGCTGCACCGGGGCCGCGCTCCTCGGCTTGCGCAGGAACACCGAGAGGAACACCACCACCGCGCCCTGGATCAGGCCGAAGGTGAGGAACGCGCTCTGGTAGCCGCTCGACGCGATCATCTTCGCGATCGGCACCACCGTGATCGCGGCGCCCGCTCCGAACCCGGCGGCGGTGGCGCCAGCGGCGAGGCCCCGGCGATCCGGGAACCACTTCAGCGCGTTGCCGACGCAGGTGCCGTAGACCGACCCGGCGCCGATGCCGCCGACCACCGCGCCGAGGTAGAGCATCGGCAGCGAGCCGGCATAGGCGTTGATCACCCAGGCCAGCGCGATCATCACGCCGCCGAAGGCGACGACGATCTTGGGTCCGTAATTGTCGACGAACCAGGCCTCGACCGGGACGAGCCAGGTCTCGGTGGCGACGAAGACGGTGAAGGCGAGCTGGATCGAGGCCCGGCCCCAATGATGCTGGGCATCGATCGGGTCGACGAACAGCGTCCAGCCGTATTGGAGGTTGGCGATCATCGCCATGCAGAGCACGCCGAAGGCGAGCTGCCACCATTTCGCCGCAGGGGCGTCCTGACGTTCCATCCCGGTTTCCTCCGCCTGCGACTCTCGGTTCGCGTGGATGCATCATGCATCGATTGCTCAGGTATGCAATATACCAGAGGCGGGGCGGCGGCGGAAACGTATTATCTTGCCGCTTTCTGTCATGCGGCCTCTTCCGGTCGCTGCGCAAGATCGCCGATCCGCCCCTTTGTAACGCGGCGGCGCGGGGCCCGTGCCCTGCCCTTCCGGGACCATCGAAGACCACATCGTGACCGGGGGGCCGCGATGCGCGCTGGATCACTTGGCGCGCGGCATGCGACAGGGTGCGAACCCGCCCGACGAGAGCCCAATGCCCTGCGCCCCCAGCCGACTGCCCGCGTGACCGATCCCGCTCCCGCGTCGCGCAAGCGCGACCCGCGCGTCGACGTGCTGCGCGGCCTGGCCCTGCTGATCATCTTCGTCGACCACATCCCCAACAACGCGCCGGCGCTGATCACGCCGCACAATCTCGGCTTCTCGGACGCCGCGGAGCTCTTCGTGCTGTTCGCCGGATACTCGGCGATGGCCGCCTATGGGGGCCTGTTCCGCCGCGCCGGCACGGTCGAAACCCTGAAGCGCGTCGCACGGCGGTGCCTGCGCATCTACCTCTTCCAGGCGGCTCTCCTGCTGGCCACCCTGCTGATCGTGCGGGCCTGGATGGACGCGACCGGCCTCGTCCCCCGCTTCGGAGTCGCGCCGCTGCTGCAGATGGGGCTGTGGTCCGGCCTGTGGCGCGGGCTGCTGCTCAACGCCTTGCCGAACTACCTCGACATCCTGCCCCTCTACATCGTGCTGCTGGCCGCCTTCCCGCTCTACTATGCCGGCATGCGCCGGAGCGTCTGGGGCGTGCTCGGCGTCTCGGCCCTGATCTGGCTGCTCGCCAACCTCGACCCGGCCTTCAACCTGCCCAACGCCGCGGCCGACGACGGCTGGTACTTCAACCCGTTCGCCTGGCAGTTCCTGTTCGCGATCGGGATGGCGCTGTCCGTCGCCATCCGGGGCGGCGACGGCCTGCTGCCGCGCCATGCCTGGCTGAGGGCCGCGTGCTGGCTGATGCTCGCCGTCTCGCTGCTGCAGGCCGCGCCCTGGAGCGCCTGGAACCTGCCGGACCTGAGTCTCGTCGCCATGGCGCCGCCGGACAAGGGCCACGTCGCCCCGCTGCGGCTGCTCCACATCCTGGCGGTGATCTATCTGCTGTTCGGGTCTCCCCGCGTCTACGCCCTCACCACGAGCCCGCGCCTGCGCTGGCTCGAGCTGTGCGGGCGCCACTCCCTGGAGGTGTTCGCGCTCGGGTGCCTCGCGGCGCTGATCGGCCGGATCAGCTACCGCACCTTCGGGCCGACTTGGCCGCTGCAGGTCGGCGTCAACGTCGCCGGCCTCGCGGTGATGATCGCGCTGGCTTGGTTCCTCGACCGGCGGGCGCGCCTCAGCGCCGCCCCATGACCACCCGCAGCTTGTCGGCCAAGTCCTCGCGGCCGTAGGGCTTGTTGAGCAACGGCAAGTCGGCCGGCAGGCCGTCCTCGCCGAAGGCGGAGGCGGTGTAGCCGGAGGCGAGCAGCACCCGGAGGCCGGGCCGGAGCCGGCGCGCCTCGACCGAGAGCTGCACCCCGTTCATCCCGCCCGGCATCACCACGTCTGAGAACAGGATGTCGACCCGCTCCGGCCCTTTCAGCCGGGCGAGCGCTTCGGCGGCATGGGTCGCGGTCAGGGTGCGGTAGCCGAGCTCGCTCAGGCTCTCGACCGCCATGTCGAGCACTGCCGGCTCGTCCTCGACGACGAGGATCACCTCGCCGTCGGTGGCGCGGCGCAGCGGCATCGGCCCCTCGGGCCGGGCTGGCGCGGCGACCTCCTTCGAGTGCGGCAGGTAGATCGACACGGTGGTGCCCGCGCCGACCTCGCTTCGCAGCAGCACCTGCCCGCCGCCCTGGCGCGCGAACCCGTAGACCTGGCTGAGGCCGAGGCCGGTGCCCTTGCCGACCTCCTTGGTGGTGAAGAACGGCTCGAAGGCGCGGGCGGCGGTGCCGGCATCCATGCCCTGCCCGGAATCGCTGACCGCGACGTGGACGTACTGCCCCGGCGCGAGGTCCGGCAGCGCCGCGCCGTCCTCATCCGTCACCGTCAGGTTCTCGGTGCGGATCGTCAGGCGGCCGCCGGACGGCATCGCGTCGCGAGCGTTGACCGCG
This sequence comes from Methylobacterium sp. WL12, assembly GCF_008039475.1. Lineage (NCBI taxonomy): Bacteria > Pseudomonadati > Pseudomonadota > Alphaproteobacteria > Hyphomicrobiales > Methylobacteriaceae > Methylobacterium > Methylobacterium sp. WL12. The sequence continues at coordinate 12,733 of NZ_VRUW01000065.1, forward strand.
AGGTTGAGGATCGCGCTCTCGAACTGGCCGGGGTCGAGCCGCACCGGATCGAGGGCGGCGTCGAGGTCGAACGTCACGGCGATGGTCTCGCCGACGGCGCGCTCCAGCAGGGTGCGGAAATCCTTGAGCAAACGGTTCGGGTTGACCGTCTCGGGGCGCAGCACCTGCCGGCGCGAGAACGACAGCAGCTTCTCGGTGACCTCGGCGCCGCGCCGGGCCGCGGTCATCGCCGAGCCGGCGAGGCGCTCCACCCGCTGCGCGTCGGCCGGGCGGCGGACGATCATGTCGAGGTTGCCGATGACGATGGTCAGCAGGTTGTTGAAGTCGTGGGCGACGCCGCCGGTGAGCTGGCCGATCGCCTCCATCTTCTGCGCCTGGTTCAGGCGGTCGTCGGCGTCCTGGCGCGCGGTGGTGTCGACGACGATCCCGGCGAGCGCGGTCGCGCGGCCGGCCTCGTCGCGCATCGCCCGGCCCTTCAGCTCGATCCAGCGCGTCGCCCCGTCGCCCGCGCGCCGGATGCGGCATTGCAGGTCCAGGGATCCCACGGTCTCGATGGTGGTGAAGGCGGCCTCGGCGACCGCGCGATCCTCGGGGAGGACGTGCGCGAGGGTCGTCGTCACGTCCCAGCGCGGCTGCAGGGCGTCGTAACCGAAGATGGCGTCGTGGCGCAGGCTCCGCCGCGACACGCCGGAGCCGAGGTCGAACTCCCAGTCGCCCATGTCGGCGGCTTCGAGCGCGATGGCGAGGTGGTCGCGGGCGACCTGGAGGTCGGCGCGCTGGCGCTCGCGCGCCTCGGCGATGCGCTCGGCATGTCCGTAGAGCAGGTCCACCTTGTGCAGGTACGCGCACAGCACGACGATGCCTGAGATCAACGCCTCGATCCGCCCGGAGAACCAGCCGACGCTGGCGCGGGACGCGCCCGTCAGCGTCACGAGGTTGTCGAGGAGGAGAAGGAACAGCGAGACCGCGAGCCAGAGCTGGAGCAGGCTGCGCAGGCGCGTCGTCCAGCACAGGATCGCGAGCGAGAGGATGGTGAGCAGGGCGACCCCCGGCCCGACGCCGGAGGTGGTGAGCGACCAGTAGTCGTCGCCGACCACGGTGGTCGGCAGCCGGTCGACCTGGGCGACCACGAGGTAGGTCAAACCGGCGACCGCCACCGCGACCCCGACGGCCGCGGCGATCCCGACGGATGCGGACCGTTCGGGGGCGATCGACCGGCGCCGGCCGTCGCCTTCCATGATCGCGTAGGGCAGCGCGAACAGCGGCGGCCCGAGGTGCCACAGGGTCCAGAGCCACGTCGTCGTCGCCGGCGCCGACCCGAGGATGCGAGCCGTGCCGAAGACGTTCGGGAAGCTCAGGAGCTGGATCGCCACGATCAGCGTGACGTAGAGGCCGCCCGACGAGAGCACCAGCAGCGGCACCGAGCGGGTGCGCCGGTACTGCGCGAAGAACAGCGCCGTGGTGACCGCGTAGACCACCGTGAGCGCCGATTGATGGCTCGCGACGAATCCCGGCATCGGCGCCATCGGCTGCCCGACGAACGGGAGCAGCGCGAGCGACAGCGCGGCGAAGGCGAGGCAGACCAAGCCGGCGAACTGTCGCTGTCTCGGGCCCGGCGCCGCGTTGGCGAAGGTGGTGAGGTCGGCGGGGCGCGGGGCGTCGTTCACGATGGTCTCCGACCTTGCGACACCACCGGTGAAGCCGAAACGACAGGATTGCGTCGGCCTACCACAACCCAATGCTTGTAACTATCGCGGATGTGCAACTGAGAGGTACAATTCGTGACGGCGAGATCAGTCCGTCTCGCGGCGGAGTCCGAGGAGGGTCTTCCGGGTTGCGCGACGCTCGGCCTGGATCTGCGCCACCAGGGTCTCGGCGCTCGGCACGCCCATCGCGGTGGCCATCCGGGCCAGGGCGCCGCGCGACGGCGCCGTCCCATCCGCGCCGACGAGGCGCTGCCAGTGATGCACGGCATCGAACAGGCGATAGGCGTCGGCGAGCCGCCCGGCGGCGTCGACGGGAAGCACTCCGCTCGCGCCGGCCTGCTCCAGCACCGCGTCGGCGGTGGCGCCGACGAGCGCCGGCTGCTCGTGCGCGTGGCCGAGCACCAGGGCCTGAGCCAGGAACTCGAGGTCGAGCAGGGCGCCCGGCGCCATCTTGAGGTCGAAGGGCCCGCGATGGCCCTTCTCGCGCGCGACCAGCCCGCGCATGTCCCGCACCGCCCGGCACACCGCACCGGCGTCGCGGACCTGCGCCACCGTCTCGCGGATGCCGGCTTCGATCTCGGCGCCGAGGCCCGGGTCGCCCGCGATCACCCGCGCCCGGGTCAGCACCATGTGCTCCCAGACCTCCGCCTCGCTCCGGTGGTAGGCGAGGAAGCCGCGGACCTGCACCGCCGTCGGGCTGTGCTCGCCGCCGGGCCGCAGGCGCAGGTCCACGGCGTAGAGACCACCGCGGCGGGTCTGGACCGTCAGCGCCGCGTAGAGCCGTTGCGCGAGGCGGTTGTAGGCCACCACCGCGTCGATCGCCCGCCGTCCGGTCGTGGTCCGGTCCTCGGGGTCGAAGTCGTAGACGATCACAAGGTCGAGGTCGGATTCCGCCGTGAGCTGGCGCGAGCCGAGGCGGCCGACGGCGAGGATCGCGCAGCGCCCCTTCGGCACGGCGCCGTATTCCGCGGCGAAGGCGCGCTCGACCGCTGCGAGGCTCGCAGTGACCGCAGCTTCGGCGATCGCCGAATAGGCCTCGCCGGCCTGGGCCGCCGACAGGATGCCCGAGAGCAGGCGCGCGCCGGTGACGAAGCGCAGTTGCCGGGTGGCGTCGCGGCTGCGATCGAGGAAGGTCTCGTGGTCGGCTGGGCCTCCGACCAGCGCCGCGTACTGCGCGGCGACCGCAGCCGGGTCGGTTGTCGGCGCGACGAAATCCGGGTCGAGCACCGCGTCGAGCACGTGCGGGCCGGTCCCCACGGTTGCGGCCAAGCGCGGCGCGGTGCCGAGGATGTCGGAGAACAGCAGGCGCAGGCGTTCGTGCGCCAGCAGGATCGTCAGGAGCTCGGACGCGTCCGGCATCCGGGCGAAGGCGTGGTCGAGGGTGTTGAGAGCCGCGTCCGGCTCCGCAGTACCGCCGAGCGCCTGGAGCAGGCTCGGCAGAAGCTCGGTCAGCACGGCGCGGGCGCGGGCAGTCCGCACCGCTGGCCGGCGCCCGAAATGCCAGCCGCGCACGGTCTCGACGGTACGGGCCGGATCGGTGAAGCCGAGGGCTGCCAAGGTCGCCAGCGTCGCGGGATCGTCCTCGCTGCCGCTGAAGACGAGGTCGCCGACCTCTGCCGACAGGCTCGGCGCGGTCTCGAACAGCAGGACGTAATGGGCCTGCACCCGGCCGGCATGGCGCAGGAGCGCCGCCTCGAACGCGCCGCGGGTCTCGAAGCCGCAGAACCGCGCGAAGGCTGCGAGGTCGTCGCCGTCGAGCGGCAGGCGCTGGGTCTGCTCGTCGCGCCGCATCTGCAGGCGATGCTCGATCGTGCGCAGGAACGCGTAGGCCGCGGCGAGCTCGTCGCGGGCGGCGGCGTCGATCCAGCCGGCCTGCGTCAGCGCGCCGAGCATCGGCACCGTGCGGCTGCCGCGCAGTTCGGGCCGCCGCCCGCCGAAGACCAGTTGCTGGGTCTGCACGAAGAACTCGATCTCGCGGATGCCGCCGCGGCCGAGCTTGATGTCGTGGCCGCCCACCGCCAGCGCCTCGTGGCCGCGCACCACGTGGATCTGGCGCTTCATCGCGTGGATGTCGGCGATGGCGGCGAAATCGAAGTACTTGCGCCAGATGAAGGGCGTCAGCTCGGCGAGGAACCGTGCCCCGGCGGCGCGGTCTCCGGCGATCGGCCGCGCCTTGATGAAGGCCGCCCGCTCCCAGTTCTGGCCGAGCGACTGGTAGTAGTCGAAGGCGAAGTCGGTGGAGAGCGCGACCGCTGTCGAGCCGGGATCGGGCCGCAGCCGGTAGTCGACGCGGTGGACGTAGCCCTCGGACGTGCGCTCTTCCAGGAGCTTCGCGATGCCCTGCGCGAGCTTGGCGAAGAACGGTTTCGCCTCGACGTTCTCGCCGAGCGGCGCGACGGCGGCGTCGAAGAACATGATCAGGTCGACGTCGCTGGAATAGTTGAGCTCGCCCCCGCCGAGCTTGCCGAGGCCCAGGACCACGAGGCCCGAGCCGGCTTGGGGGGCCTCGGGGTCGGCCGGGCGAAACTTCCCCGTGCCCGCGGCCTGGAGCAGGAGCGCGTCGGCGGCGGCGCCGACCGACGCGTCGGCGAAGTCCGACAGGGCCTTCGTCACGGTGGCCAAGTCCCACAGGCCGCCGAGGTCGGCGAGCGCCACGAGCAGGGCGTGCTCCGCGCGGTTGCGCCGAAGGACCTGCCCGATCGCGGCGAGGTTCGGCTTCGTTCCGCCCGTGCGACCCGCGGCCCGCTGCCGTGCCGTGATCGCCGCGTCCGCCGCCTCCGGGGCCTGGCCCGCCAGCGCCACGAACCGGTCCGGCGCCTGTGCGATCAGCCGCCATAGGAAGGGGGCGTGGTCGGCGATCCCGAGGAGGAGCGCGCGCACCGGCGGCGTGACGAACCCCGGCGGAAAGGCGGGCTCGACGTCGCCGAGGCGCGCGGCGGCGGTGCCCGGATCATGGAGACCGGGTGCCGCCCGCAGGCGATCGTGTAACGAACCGAGGGCTGGCATCGGCGACCCGTCCGTGGCCGGAATGTCGAGGCCCGCGTGCCGGTCCTCCAATCGGCTGGCACGCTATCCGATCGCGATCCGCTTGGGGATGCGCGCGCGTCCCGCCGGGACCGCGGGGGCCTATTCCAGCATCTCGAGCGTGCGCAGCACCGCCATGCCGACGCGTTCGGCATCGATCTCGCCGGCCTCCGTCCGGGGCAGGACCGCGACGGCCTCGACGCGGTCGCCGACGAGCGGCCCGACGACGACTTTCAGCACTTCGCCCGCCGGCGAGCCGGGATCGGCCACCAGGGCGACGACGTGGCCGGCCGCCTTGCCGTAAATCCGCAGCGGTTCGAGCGCGGTCTCTTCGGGGGGCGCGGCGTCGGGCTGCGGCGGGCGACCGAAGGTCGGGCGAATCACGTTGGTCATGCGCCGGGTCCTTCCGAATCGTCGTGGCCGTGTCTGTTAAGCGAGGCTCGGGCGCTGGGTCATCGAACGGGCGGCCATCCCTCGCGGCTCGATGCCCTCCGCTCGCCGAGATGTCATCGCGGCGGCCCTCGCAGGACGCCCCATCGTGCTTGTGAGCGGATGCCGTCGCCGCTAAGAGGCGGACCCCGGGCAGAAAAAAGGCCGCCCCCAAAGGAGCGGCCCGAAGTCTAGGGAGGAAACGCCCAAGATGGGCAGCGGGACGGCGACGCCATCGCTATCCCGCAATGCACAAATAGCCCTTCGCGCCGCACCATGCAAGCCTCGGTTGGTCCGCTCGGACTACTAAGCGCGCCGGCCGGGTTTCTCTCGTCACGCGGTCGGACGAAGCCTCACGATCCGAGCTGCCGGTCGTGGTCGAGCTGCCGCATGAGTTCGGCCAAGCGCGGATCGAGCGCTTCGTCGATCACCGGCTCGTAGAGCGCCTGGAGGTGGCGCCCGAGGCGCTGGCGAGTCAACGCGTCGAGAGTCGGCGTCGCATCCGGCTTGGCGACGACGGGCTGGGCTTGGCGGTTCGTGTCGAGCATCGACATTACATTGGCGCCGGCGCCGACTTGGCAACCATCTCCGGTCGAACCCCGTGTGCCGAATCGGCGACGGGTTGTGCCGGAAAACGGAACGGCGCGAACCGTGAGGTCCGCGCCGCGCCTTTCGTTGGATACGCTGATGCTTGATCGACCGTTTACCGGTCGCCGACGCCCGACAGGAGCTTCTCGATCTGCCCCAGGCCGCTCTCCCGGGCCTTCGCCTCGCTGGGCAGGCTCCGGTCGGAGCGCTGGGTCAGCTTGCCGTTCTTACGGATGGCCCACTGGTAGGAGCCGCCGTCGGCCTTCGGGGGAATGATCTCCAGGGAGTACGGATGGATGTTCGTTGATGTCTCGCTCATGAGCCTATTATGCCACGGACGCGGTTCCAGTCCAAGTCCGGACTGAAACCGCGGATGCAGATGCCGCATCGGGCGCTCCGCGAAGCGAGTCCTCGGGCTGCGCGATCCTGGCGGCACGCGTGAAAATCGTGAGCTTGGATCGGCCTGCCGACCTACGGTGGCGCGCGGCGCGAACCCAGCATCGGCGGACGCCGATCTTGTCGAATGCCCGACCGATCGATGTTCGGCCGCACGGACTACCGGGCCTTCTCGTGCTCGCCGAGGCCGACGGCCTTGAAGTCGTAGGTCGGGAAGAATTCAGTGCGGTAGGCACCCCACGCGGTGTCCTCCAGCACGCGATTGATCTCGCGAAGACGGGTCGCAGGCAGGCGCAGCACCACGATCTGGCCGACGCCCATCACGACGTTCCACGACACCACCTCGATGCCGGGCGGCGGGAAGGCCTTGTAGAAGCCTTGCCGCGCCAGCTGCGCGTTCAGCTCGGCGAGCGGCCGCGACTGGTCGTGCTTCAGGAAGACCGTCAGCAGGATCGCGTCCTCCGGCGTCGCCGTCGCGGTGCCCGACGGGGGGGCCGAGACGGCCTGGGCGAACGCGCTCGGAGCACCCGCGAGCGCCATCGCCAGGGCCGCGAGCGGCCAGGCCGCACGAAGTGAACGCCGCATCGCAGTCTCCTCCACCAGCCCGGTTCGTCCTTCGAGACGCCGCGTGGGCGAAACACCGTCTCGAAGCCTCGAACGCGGGACCGCGCTCGCGGGTCCGCACCCTGCCCGGATGAACCTCCGGCGTCTCCGCCCGTTGCCGTGCGCTTGCGCCGAATCGGTGCGACCGCCCCCGGACCTGGACAGACCGATGACCCGCACGACGCTCGCCCTCGCCTCCGCGCTCGGATTGATCCTGGCCGGTCCCGCCTCGGCGCAGATCGTGACGGGGGGCGCCGGCAACACCGGCGTCGCGCCCCCGCCCGGCACCGGGGGCGTCGGCGGCGGCGCACGCGACCTCGGGCCGAGCCCGATCACCCGCGGCAACGAGGCCAACCCGAGCAACATGTCGGTTCCCGGCACGACCCCGAACGTGAACATCGGCGGGACGCCGACCAGCGGCCCGCCTGGCACCGGCGGCGCCGCCGGCGGTCCTTCGCTCGGCCGTTAGCTTCTCGGCGCCCTGCACGATTCGCATGGCTTCGTTGCGGGCGCCGCAAGCTCCAGGCGTCGCAATTGTGTTGCGGCGCACACGCGGTAGGGCGACCATAACCGCTGTCCGCCGCCATTCCGGCCGGCGGACACCGCGTGACGCGGCCCCGGCGAGACTCCGGAGCGCCCTCCGCCCACGGTGACGGCCTCAGGCCATCTGGGGCGTTTTACGTCTCGCTGCAGACCCACTCCCATGGACACTACCGTTCGGATCGCGCTGACGACGCTCGTCGTCGGCGTGGACTTCCTCGTCCTGCGCACCGGCTCGGCGCCGCGCAGGCCGGCCGCATCGCCGCCCGGCAATTCCAGGATTCCGACTGGCCGGCGGCGGAGACCGCCTGGGCCGCCACCGCCCTGGACGGCGCCGGCCCGCTCGCCGCGATCCTGTCCGTGGCGGCGCTCGCGGCGATCTGGTTCGTCGGCCGGCGCGGTGCCGGATATGCCGGGCTCGCGGTCGCGGGCCTCCTGATCGAGGGGCGACCCGAGCCGGCGCAGGCCTATTACGACACGCGCGACTATCCCGAATTCGTCGAGGTCCTGCCGAACCAGACCGCGTTCCTCATCCCCGAGGTCGGCGAGACGAAGTCCGGCCAGGCGGCCTTCATGTCCGAGCAGTTCCTCAACGAGCGCAAGGTCGCGATGAAGCGGATCCAGATCCCGCATACGCTGATCCGCAACCCGGGCTGGGCCTACGACTACTTCGTCCCCGCCGCGCGGCTGATGCTCGTCGATCGGTCGCCGGTCTCGCGCGAATGGGTGAGTGCGACCGAGCGTGGCACCTCCGTCCGCGACCAGGGCATCCGCTTCGAGACCGCCGATTCCGTGACCCTGCGCGCCGGAATCGTAGTCTCGGCCTTCGTGAAGGAGGAGGATGCGAGCAAGTTCGTCTACTGGTTCGGCGCGCGGGCCGCGGGCGGCAATTCCGGCGATCCCCAGGTGAACTTCGCCAGCGTGATCCAGGGCAAGTCGCTGGCCGAGGTCGTCGACGAGAACGTGCACCGGACGGTCCAGGCGGCGATGGCCAAGGAGTTCAGCCGACGCACCACCGACGAGGCGATCCACGGCAAGGTCGCGATCATCGAGGCCGTCGAGAAGGAGGTCCGCCGGGTCTACGAGCCGATGGGGATCACGGTGACGACCCTGGGCTTCGCCGAGGGCCTGACCTTCGACAACCCCGAGATCCAGAAGGCGATCGACATGAGCTTCATGGCGATGAAGCACGCGCAGTCGGCCCAGGTGCAGATGCAGACGCTGCCGATCCAGGAGAAGATCCTGGACCTCAAGATCCGCGAGATGGACGCCCAGAGCCGCTAGACCCTCGCCGGCCGTTGGAACGGCTCGGCCGCCAACGTCCTTCCGGCGCTCCCGAGCTGGGTGGTCCTGCCTGCCGGCTGGCTCGACGCGCTCAAGGCCTGGCTTCAGCCGAGCGCACCGGTGCCCGCCGCGCCCTGATCGACGCGCCTCGCCCATGTGCGCGGCGAGGCGCCGCCCTCCTCCCGGACTGCGACTGACCCGGAGACGATTCGGGCCGGTCGCTCAGAGGTCCGCGGTCTGCGCGTCCCGGATCATCCGGTCGACCAGCGCCTCGCGCCTGGCCTGGCGGATGAGGATGCGGGCGGCGGCGCGGGCGTTGGCCGCGCGCGCTTCGCTACTCGGCGCGCCGTCGCGGAGCGCCCGCCAAGCGAGCCGGCGGAACCAGCGCACGTTGGCGATGACCGTCGTCCGGCGGCTCAAGGGGCCGCCGACCTCGAGGATCTGTTCCGTCGTGCGTGTGGTCATCGTCTGGCAGTCCGGATCGCGGACCCATGCTCGTCCGTGAATGAACGAGAGATGGCCGCCGCACCAAGATTCGGCAAGAGCAATGCCATTCGATCTGTGCCGAATTCAGACAGCGATGCTTCTCTCACCTGATCTACCGCACCGATCTCCGATTTCGGCCGCTGTACGAGATCGTGTTTGGAGCAACGCGACCGCTCGCCGGCCGACCGCACGATCGGCGACGCATTTTCCGGACGACCTGCGCGCGTCCGGACATGCCGCTTCGCGGTTTGGGGACGTGTCGTCGCGACACGGGGCGTGCCGCGGTGGGACACGGAACGAAGCGGTGCTCCCGCGCTTCTCCGATCGACTTCTTCCCGCGGCAGGAGAACACCATGGACGACGATCGGGTCTGGTCTTTCGAGAAGAGCCTCTGGGACGGGACTCCCGAGCACTACCGCGAGCTGGTCGACGAGACGTGCCTGATGGTGCTGCCGCACCCGCCCTTCGTGCTCAGTGGCACGCAGGCGATCGAGGCCGTCGCCGACACCCCCCGCTGGACCGAGGTCGCGTTCTCGAAGGGTCAGATCGCCCGGCCGCAAGAGGGCCTGATCGTGGTCGCCTACCACGTCGAGGCTTCGCGCGGCGACGAGACCTACCAAGCGAACTGCACCTCGACCTATCGCTGGCTGTCGCACGAGGTCTGGCGCGTGATCCAGCACCAGCAGACGCCGCCGCTGGTGCTGCCGGGTGCGGTCGAGAAGACCGGCTGACCGGTCGATGCCGGGCTTCTCCCCGCGCCTCTCTTGCCGGGCAGCGCTACGGCGCGCCCGGCACCTTTGCTTCCACACTCGAATGCTATTGCGACCGAGACAACCGATCGCCGTTCGACTGAGACGCTTCTGACGCGGCGGCTTGCGTCGCGCGCGCCGAGCGACGTTACGGCTTATCCTGACGGGCCGCGTCTTCGGCTTCCGTGCCAGGTCGGTCCATTGGGCCGTCGACCGGCTTTGTCTTGCCATCGACGGTGTCCTGAGGGGTGATCGCCGCGCCGTCCGGCGTCGGCTTTCCCTGCGGCATGCGTTGGGCCTGCGTGTCGACGTCGTCGGTCATCGGGACAGACTTTCAGATTTCAGTTTCGCGGCGGACGATCGCAGCCTCACCCGTGCCCCTCTGCGCCAGACCCACGTCGGTTTCTTCTTCCGCGACCGCCAACGGCGGCAGGCTGATGTCATCCGCGGAGGCTCGGCCAAGGCGATCGTCGATCCGTTCGATGCCCGGTCGATCTGCAACCATACCGCTTCCGCTGTTCGTCAGAGGGTCGGCGTCGGCGTTTCGAGCGGACATGCGAACCTCACCGTATAAGAGGGCAAACGTCCCGAAGGTGTCGCGGTTCTCCGGGCCGGATGGCACTTCGAAGAACGGCGTGATCTCATGGCACGAACCGGCCCCTGCGGGATCGCTCGCGGGCACAGGTGGATACCGGCGACCCATGCGGACCGGAGTGGCCGATCGCAACGAAACGCCAAACCACTCCACCGCGAACATGATGGCGGCGGGACGTGCACCCCGCCGCCGTTGCCTCGACGCGAAGCGAGGTTGTGATCAGAAGGTCCCGATGGCGCTCGCCGTACCGACGATGGTGGCGACGAGGCCGAAGGCGAAGGCCCCGATCATTGCGTAGCTGAATGGCTTCAGTTCCATGGTCGGCATCCTCTTTCGGTTTTGGTGACGCGGTCCGAAAACTGCCCGGCCGCGTGGCGATCAGCGTCCGATCAAACGTGGTGATGCCACCTCGGCCGTGACGTGCGAGCGCGCACGCTGCACCGCAGCATGACGCGAAGCACGGTCGCAAAGCCGATGCCACGCCGGATCGGCAACCGTTGCGAAGCCTGCGTCGCGCCGCGTACTCGGCCACGCCGAGCCGGCGCAAAGCACCCGCATTGCGCTCAAGCTTCGGACAGGATCAAAGTACGGGGCGGACACCCGCAGACCATCGCCCGCGTGGAAGAGTACGCACACACGGCACGGTTGCAGGTTTGTCAACATTAACAACCTGTGATTAAACCCGGAGATTGGGAGGCCGGCATGCAACCGTCGGAATGCTGCATCTTTCGGATCGTGATCGCGTCCGGTCTCGGGCTGCTGATCACGGCCGCGCTGCTCTGGCGCTACTCGCCGGTCCTGGCCGTGCTGTCCGCGCCGCTCGGCGGCTCGGTGGCAGCCCTCCTGGCGATGGTCGTGTTTCAGGCGGCCCGGCCCTTCGTGTCGCCCGAGCCGATAGGCGTCGACCCGAACAGCGACTACTTCGCCCGGAAGATCGGCTTTCTGTGATGCCGGGTTCGGACTGCCGCCGGTCGATCGGCGGCGATCGCGCCGTCAGCGATCGGCCTGCCGTGTCGCGCGACGGCTCGGGCTGCGAACCGTTGCAGTCCGTCCGACCCGGTGGCGTGAGCGGACGACACGCCGAGACGGTCTCGCGTAATCCTCGCCGGACCTGACAGCGATCGGGCGTGCGCCGCTTGTGTTTTGCAGGTTGTCGTAAGGCCCGCGACCTGTGCGCGCTCGGTAGGCGGCACCGGCGAAATCCCCGGGCGTGGGCGGCGTGCCGGGTTGCGAGAAGCTCGTCTCCGGCCGGTATGCCGGCCCCCAGCCGATCTCGTCGTCGCCCGCCGGGTCCTTGCCCGGAAAGCCGGTGACGTAACCGGTGCTCTGCGCAGCTGCCGGGCCGATCGGCGCCAACAGGCAGAGCAGGCCGCCGAGCACGAGGATAGCTTTTTGCGCTGGATGGGGTATGGCGTGGGTCCGTCCCTTCTCGCACCGAATGCGCGTGCGTGGAGTGCTGGACCAACCCGACGCCGGACCACCGGTTCTGAGCCTGTGGTCCGCTGCCGCGGATGGCTTCGACGGACGCCATGTCCCACGCGGTACGCCTGCTTTTGCGCGACAGGCTCGGCATGTCCGAAGCCGCTTCGTCGATAATCAGGCCGTCATCGCCTGCTCGACGGCGTCGCAGGTCGCGTTGAGCCCGTCCTCTTGCGCCAAAAGTTGCGCGGCCTCGCGGCAGGCCTGCGCCACCTGCGGCGACCCGAGGAGCCGCTCCAGCACGCGTGCGGCACGCGGCGGCGTGAACCGGCGCCGGCTGAGCGCGGCGCCGACGCCGAGGCGCCGGAGGCGGACGGCCTCGTCGAAATGATCGAATGCCACCGGCACGAGCAGTTGTGGGATGCCGGCGGCGAGCGCCTGCGCCACGGTGCCGATGCCGCCGTGATGGACCAGGGCGGCGCAGCGCGGCAGCAGCGCGCTGAACGGCGCGTAGGCGACCCGCAGGATTTCCGGCGGCAGCGCCCCGGGCATCTGGTCGGCCTGCGGCGCCAGCAGGATGCCGCGCCGGCCCATGCGCCGGCACAGGGCGACCGCAGTCTCGAAGAACGCGCGCCCCTGCCGCATCCCTGATCCATAGGTGAAGGCGATGGGGGGCGTGCCCGCATCGAGGAAGCGCGCGACCTCGGGATCGAGCACGGCCCGGTCGCCGTAACGGTCCGCGAGGGGAAAGCCGACCTGCACGGCCTGTTCCGGCCAATCCGCCTGCGGGCGGGCGAACCAGTTCGGGAACGTCAGCACCATCCGGGTCGGGCTGTTCCACCAGTGGCGCAGGCGGCGGACCGGCGGCAGGCCGAGGCTGTCGCGGAAGGCGTTGAGGTCGGGCAGCACCGCCGGATCGATGACGTAGCGGTCCCCGCCCCGCCCGAGCCAATGCCGAAAGCGCGACGGCAGGCGTCGCGCCGCGGCCAGGCCCGGCAGCACCGGCGCCTCGCGACGGCTCTCGATCAGGAACGGGGCGACGTGGACCGTGACCAAGGGCAGGCCGAGCTTGTCCTGCGCGATGCGGGCCCCAAGGCTGTTGGGCGAGGCGACGACGATCCCGCCCTCCGCCGACCAGCGGGCCTGCACCCACGCGAAGACCGGCTCGGTCGCCGTGGACAGCGTCTGCAGCAGCGGCGCGACCCCCCGCGTCGGGTGCCAGAGGTTCGGGTGCCGGAGGGTCCGCTCGTAATCCGCCCGCGTGCCTAGCGCGTGGAAGTCGATCCCCGCCCGCGCCGCGAGGTCGCCGAACGGCGCCGGGGCGGCCAGCGCAACCCTATGGCCGCGATCTTTGAGTGCGGCGGCAAGCGCAAGGAAGGGCAGCACGTCGCCATGCGAGCCGAGCGTAACCAGGGAAACCTGCATCGCCTTGTATTACAAGAATTCTGACAGATGGGCTCCTACATACTGTAAGAATTATTTACTAAAATGTGTTATGGCCTGAGTGCGGAGGCGCAGGGCTTATATACTGGTAGGACGCGGCGGATCGTCTCGGTACGTGGTTGGCGACACCCCCGCTTCACGACTGTGCGGTGGGCGCTCGTGGCGCAGCCACCTCCCGGAACTGCCCCGCCTGCCCCCGGTTCGCCTTTGGGACCGTTCCAAGACAGGGCCCGAACATGGCCGACCTTCGCGGGACGACCGTCGTCATCACAGGCGCATCGAGCGGCATCGGACGCGCGGCTTCGGAGGCGTTCGCCGCCCGGGGCAGCCGCGTCGTCCTGGCCGCCCGCAGGGCCGACGTGCTCGACGCGTTGGCGCGCGATATTCGCGGCCGCGGCGGCGAGGCCGTGGCGATCCCCACCGACGTCACCGATCTCGAGGCCGTGTCGGCGCTGGCCGACGGGGCGGTGGGCGCGTTCGGTCGGATCGACGTCTGGATCAACAACGCCGGCGCGGGCGTGTTCGGCCCGCTCCTCGACGCGCCGCTCGATCTGCACAGGCAGACGATCGCGATCAACCTGATGGGCGCCATCCACGGCGCCTACGCCGTGCTGCCGCACTTCCTACGTCAGGGGAGCGGCACGCTGATCAACACGGTCTCGATGGGCGGCTGGGCGCCGACGCCGTTCGCCGCGGCCTACACCGCCAGCAAATTCGGGTTGCGTGGCTTCTCTGCCAGCCTGCGCCAGGAGCTCGCGCCTCACCGGCACATCCACGTCTGCGGCGTGTTTCCGGCGATCGTCGACACGCCCGGCCTCGAGCATGGCGCCAACGTGACCGGTAAGACGCTCAACCCCGGCCACCTGTACTATGCACCGGAAGACGTGGCCGAGACCTACTTGCGGCTTGCGCTGCACCCACGCCACGAGGTGGCGGTGGGCTGGCCTGCGCGCCTGGCCCAGGTCGGCTAAGCCCTCGCACCGTCCGTGACCGAACGGATGATGGGTGCGGGTTTCCGCCGCGCGCTCGACAGGGCCGACCCTGGCCCACGCACGCATGGTGCTTTGCGCCAGCCGAAGCCCGAAGGCACCCGGGCCGACGGTGGCTGGCGCGACCGCAAGGGCGTTCCCTCGGCAGGTCGCCTCAGTCTCGGGCTCGTGCTTGCGGCGGCCTGCGGGACGGTGCTTCTCGGCAGCGCGTTGTCCGCGCGCCGATCCCAATGGGCGAACTAAGCGCCGCCCTGCCGGCAGGCTTCTACCGCTCGGCGTGAAGGCTCTTGATGAATCGCCGCGCGATCTCGCGCACCGCCTCGTCGTCGCGAGCCTCGCCATGGGCCTTGTCCCAGAGATGGTCGAGGCTGCCGTCGAGCTCGTCGAGGAGTTCCGGGTGGCGCTGCGCCACGAAGCGGATCGTGCCGAAGAGAAGGTGCTCGACGGCCATCTCCCGGCGGCGCGCGTCGATGAGGGCGTCGGAGGCTTGGGCGGGGGGCTGATCGGTCATGGCGGATCAACGAACGCCATCCGCGTTCGGTTCGCGCGAGGGCGACGTCGCGAGTGCCGCAGCGTGGACGTGTCAGGTCAACCAGCGCTCGTCGATGTCGGTCGCGTTCCACGCGGCCATCGGTTGGCGCTCGTCGCCTTCTGCGAACACCACCAGGTCGTCGGGGCCGACGTCGTGCACTGCGAACCAGTCCCAGCGCCGGTGGATCACCCGAGGGCCGCCGAAGATGCGGACGGCGTTCCAGTAGCGGTCGTCCTTGAAGCCGACGTAGTGGACGCAGCGCGGCGGCCCGGCCGGCTCAGACATTCGCATCAAAGATCGTCTCGCGACCGCCCGGCGGCCCGTCGGTGGCGGGCGCGGTGCGAGGACGAGCGGTAGCGGGTCGATGCATCGATCCAGGATAGCCCCAGCGTTCGGCGTGTCGAGGAAGCGCGTCGTCGCGCCGGGTGCCGTCTCACCGCGCCGCGGCGCAGGCGTGATCCATCAGGTCCTCGGCGCTCGCCCGCGGTGCACGGTAGGCGAGCACGTAGAAGCCGGGCTCGGGGTCGCCGGCCGCGGTGGCGACGGCGGCGAAGCTCGTCTCGCGCAGGTCCCGCCGGCCGGGCAACCGGGCCAGCGCCGCGAAGGGGTTGAAGCGCGCCGCCTCGGCCGCCGGCACCCGCATCGCGAGGTAACGGTCGCCAGCGAGCGCGACCGGGAACGGCGCCCAGCTGCCGCGGATCGCCTGCGCGTGCGCCTTCAGAGACGCCAGAACCCGCGGCTTCATGCAGTCGAGATGGATGTGAAGCTGGTCCTGGCTGCGGCCGCGCGCCGAGTTCACCGCGAGGCCCACCTCGGCCACCGGCACGCGGCCCTTCAGCGGATCCGACACGAAGCGCCGCGCCGCCAGGGCCGCGTGCCAGTAGGCGGCGCCGCGCGCCCCGCGCAACACCGTCGCCTCGAGCCCGGCCACCGTCTGGGTCGGCATCACCACGACGTGGGTCGGTTCGCCCGGCGCACGCAAAACCGCAGTGCCGGGGCGGTCCGCGTCGCCGAGATCCACGTCGAGGCACGGAAAGGTCCGGTTGGCGACCGTCTTGGCGAGCACGCAGGTCTTCAGCGCGGCCCAAAGCACGTCCCGGCTCGGATCGCCTGCGGAGTGTGCGGGCGCCGGCAAGACGGCCAAGAGGATCAGGAGCGGCACGATCCGACGCATCACGATCCCCAGCTCACAACGAGCGAACGCGACACGGCTTCAGACGATCGTCAGGCATGAAAAAACCCGCCACGTCGGAGACCGGGCGGGTTCGATGAATGGTAGCGGGAGAGGGACTCGAACCCCCGACACGAGGATTATGATCTGAGCTTGAGCAGAAGCAAGTCATTGATCCAACAAACTTTTTCAGTAGGTGTACTAGGAACGCGCTAGGCATGGTATTCCGGCAGGCCGTGGTGCGCTTGCTACTAAAGGTTGCCCATTGGCGCGAGCTTTGACGCCGTTGTTGTTAGCTTTTGACCGCAAGCGGTTGGCAAGTGAACCTCTGATTATCCACTGGACTGCGGTAGCGTTACACTCGAAGGCGCGCGCGCCGCTCATCCAATGGTCGCCGCCGCAAGGACAAACGCCCTGCTGGGCGCTTGTCCTTATTGTCCGCTCCGCCGACCGACAAGGTCAGTTTGCCCGGGCGACCTCGACGAGGTTGTCCGAGAAGGACGGGGCGTGGCCCATGTCGGTGAAGGCGCCCGACGAGATGCTGTTGACCGTGCCCTCGTTGAGCTGGCGCCAGTAGCCCAGCGTCGCGACCA
>NZ_VRUW01000066.1:0-28753 GCF_008039475.1 Methylobacterium sp. WL12
CGCGGCCCGTAACCCGGGCTCCCATCGAAGAGGCAGAATCCAGCCTCTCGGACGTCGGCCAATCCGTGGCAAACACCGATAACGATCCAAACCGAGCGTAACACCAGACTTCTGCAGCAGCCTGCTAGAGCGTATGGCTTGAAGCGGACGCATCGAGGCAAAGCATGGCGGCACGGCTCTGGTCCGACCTGACCACGCGGGAGGTCTCCGCGCGGGACATGGGCCGCACGGTCGCGGTGCTGCCGGTGGCGGCGATCGAGCAGCACGGCCCGCATCTGCCGCTCTGCACCGACGTCGCAATCATGGACGGCTACCTTGCGCGCACCTGCGCCCTGGTGCCGGCCGACCTCGACGTGCTGGTCCTGCCGGTGCAGTCGGTCGGCAAGTCCGACGAGCACGACGCCTTTCCTGGAACGCTCTCCCTCACTACCGCGACCGCGCTCGCCGCCTGGGGCGAAATTGGCGCCGGCGTGCACCGCGCCGGCTGCAGCCGGCTGGTGATCATCACCTCGCATGGCGGCAACAGCGCGCTGATCGACCTCGTGGCCGGGGATTTGCGCGCCCGCTTCGGCATGGTGGCGGTGACGACCGCCTGGGCGCGCTTCGGCTACCCGGACGGATGCTTCCCGGAGGACGAGATCGTCCACGGCATCCATGCCGGCGGGGTCGAGACCGCGCTGATGCTGGCCCTGCGCCCCGATCTCGTGCGGCGCGAGGCCGTCGCCGACTTCCCCTCGCGCACCCGCGCCATGGTCGGCGACTTCACGCACCTGCGCGCCGGGCGCCCGGCCGCCTTTGCCTGGAAGGCCGGCGACCTCCATCCGTCGGGCGCGATCGGCGACGCCAGGCTCGGCACCGCCGAGGCCGGGGAGGCTGCCCTCGACCACGGCGCGCGGGCCTTCGTGGCGCTGCTGCACGACGTGGCGCGGTTCGACCTTTTGGGCAGGTAGCGCGCCGCAGCCCGCGGTGCGACGGCCCCGCGGCGCGTCCTCAGGCGCCGGCCGGCTGCGGCTGCCGAACGCTCGCCCCGGAGGCCTCGCGCAGCGCCGCGATGGCCTGCTGACCGGAATCCTCGGCCGCCGCCGCCGCGAGGCGTTCGCCGGTCGGGCGGGGCAGCCGCACCAGGACTATGGTGCCGACCGTCTCCTCGGAGCGGATGCGCAGGGAGCCGCCGTGCAGCTCGGCCATGGAGCGGGCGATGGCGAGGCCGAGGCCCGAGCCCTTGTGGCTGCGGGTCAGGTTGGTCTCGACTTGCGAGAACGGCGCACCGAGGCGCGCCAGCGCCGCCTTCGGGATACCGATCCCGGTATCCTCGATGAACAGGTGGGCGTGGTCCCCGGCGGCGCGCGCGCGCACCGCAATGCGGCCGTGCCCGGGCGTGAACTTCACCGCGTTCTGCAGCAGGTTGACGAGGATCTGCTGCAGGGCGCGCTCGTCGGCGAGCAGCGCGAGGCCGGGCTGCAAGTCTATGGCGATGTGGAGGTTCTTCTGCCGCGCCGGCTCCGACACCAGCTTCAGCGCCCCGGCGACCGCGGCCTCGACGGCGACCTCGCGGCGCGCGAGGCGCACGCGGTCGGACTCGATCCGCGACATGTGGAGGATGTCGTCGATCATCGAGAGCAGGTAGTCGCCGCTGCCGCGGATGTCAGCGCAGTATTCGGCGTAGCGCGGCGAGCCGAGCGGCCCGTAGAGCTCGCTCGACATCAGCTCGGCGAAGCCGATGATCGCGTTCAGCGGCGTGCGCAGCTCGTGGCTCATGTTGGCCAGGAACTCGGACTTGGCCTGGTTGGCGGACTCGGCCGCCGCCTTCTGGTCGAGGTAGCGCTCGGCGAGGTCGGCGAGTTGCTGCGTCTGCAACTCCAGCGTGCGGCGCGAGCGCTTCAGGTCCTTGACCGTCTCGATCAGCTCGCGCTCCGAGGCAACGAGCTGCTCCTGGTGCCGCTTCAGGTTGGTGATGTCGGTGCCGACGGAGACGTACCCGCCGTCCTTGGTGCGTCGCTCGCTGATCTGCAGCCAGCGGCCGTCGGTGAGTTCCGCCTCGAAGGTACGGGCCGTCGCGCTCGCCGCATCGGTCTCCGGCATCTCCCGCCGGATCTGCGGCAGTACCCCGCGGCCCATCACCTCGTCGTAGCGGCGGCCGACCTGCGCGTCCTCGGGGGAAAGCGCGTGCAGGTGGCGGAACTTGGAATTGCACAGCACGAGACGGTTGCTCGTGTCCCAGATGACGAACGCTTCCGAGATCGCCTCGACGGCGTCGCGCAAGCGCATGTCGTTGGTGGCGCTGGTCTCGGCGAGGTGCTGCTGCTCGGTGACGTCGACGGCGATGCCGACGAGGTGGCGGCCGCCGTCTGTCACGTCCGGCACCACCTCGGCGCGGGTGCGCAGCCAGATGTAGGCGCCGTTCGCCCCGCGCATGCGGAAGGCGTGGTCGACAGCGGTCTGGCTCGCGGCCAGACCGCGCGCGAGGCTGTAGAGGTCGCCGTCGTCGGGGTGGACCAGGGCGTTGACGTCGCCGAAGGATAGGAACTCGCGCTCGCGGCGGTAGCCGAGCAGCGCGTACATCGAATCCGACCAGTAGATCTGCCCGCGTGGGATGTCCCAGTCCCACAAGCCGCAGGCGCCGCGGCCGAGCGCGGTGTCAAGGCGCCGGCGAATCTGCTCGCAGACCTTGTCGATCGCCTTCGCCCGGCGGCTCTGCAGCCCGTAGGCGAGGCCCACCCCGACGATGACGAGGGCGGCGGCGGCGACCAGGATCGCTTGGTGGCGGGCGCGGCCGGTCCAGCTTGCGGTCAGCGGTCCGAGCGATTGCATCACCGCGATGCGGCTTTCGCCGCCGGGGAGGCGGCGCATCGCCGCGAAGGCGGTCTCGCCGTCGGGGAGTGCTAGGCGCATCACGCCCGCCCGCTCGCCGAGCGTCGAGAGTGCCTCCGACTCGCCGAGCGCATTCTGAAGGGTCTCGGTGCCGGGCGGCAGTGGGGGCCTGGCCGCGACGATCCGGTCGCCTCGTGAGACGAGCATCACACGGCGTCCGGCCGGCAGGGTGCCCGCGGGAAATAGGTCGACGAGGCTCGCCTGGGCCGCCGCGTCGCCGAGGGCGTGGCCCGCCAGCGCTCCGGCCGAGAGGCGGGTGAAGGACTCGAGGTCGGCGCTCGCGGTGGCGAGCAGTTCCTCGCGCTGGGTCTGGAGGTGGAGGGCCGTCAGCCCCGCCAGGCAGGCGAGGAAGGTCGCAAGCAAGGCCGGCACCGCATAACGCAGCCAGGCTTCGGCCTGCACGAAACGGCTCGCCGGCGCGCGCGTCGGCCAGTGGATGCCGAGAATCGTATCCGCACGCGCGGAGAAGGAAGCGGAATCCGCCTCCGGCATGGTCGACCTCGTGCACTGGAAGCGTCCGGGCCTTGCTGCGCCGGCCCCGAATCTGAATTCAATTCATCACTTTCCCGAGTGGTTTGTCCACGGATTTTTTACAGCGTGGCTTGACTCCGAGCCGCGACTACCGACTCGGAATCAGCGGAGAATCGCCAATGTTAAGCGATGGTTAACCGGCTTCGAGCGTCCGGGCGGCGATGTCGGCCACGTCCCGGGAAAGGGCGGGGATCGCCTTGATCCGGTTGAGGATTTCGGCGGCCTTTTCCCGTCGCGAAATTTCCCACCGCCGCCAGGAAGAAAACGCGGTGAGGAGCCGCGCGGCGAGCTGCGGGTTGATCCGGTCGAGGGCCTCGATCCGCTCGGCGACGAGGGCGAAGCCGGCCCCGTCGGCCCTCGCGAACTGGGTCGGGTTGCCCATTGCGAAGCTGGCGATCAGTGCCCGCACCCGGTTCGGGTTGGTCATGGCGAAGGCCGGGTGCCGGCTCAGCGCCGCGATCCGTGCCGGCGTGCCGTCCTCGGCGATCGTCGCCTGGACGGCGAACCACTTATCGAGGACCAGCGGCTCGTCGGCATAGGTGGCGCCGAAAGCCGCGAGCGCCGCCTCGCGGGCCTCCCCTGGGATCGCCGCGATCACGCCGAGGGCCGCGAGCCGGTCGGTCATGTTGCGCGCCTCGCGAAGCTGGAGGAGGGCGCCTTCGGTGCCGGCCGCCGGGTCCGCGGCGGCGATCAGGTCGAGGCAGGCGTTGGCGAGCGAGCGGCGGCCGGCCGAGGCGGCGTCCGGGCTGTAGGGGGCGTCCTGAGACGCCCGCAGGGCCAGGGCCAGCGCAGCGAGGCGCGGGCGCAGCCGCGTACCCAGCGCTTTCCGAAGGGCGGTGCGGGCCGCGTGAATCGCGTCCGGGTCGAGGTCGGCGGCGATTTCGTTGGCGGCTTCGCCTTCGCCGGGGAGCGACAGCACCAGGGCGGCGAAGGCCGGGTCGGTCAGGGCCTCGCCGTCGAGGAAGGCGCCGAGCGCGTCGGCGAAGGCCTCGCCCGCGCCCAGTGCGGCCGGTTCGAGGATCAGCCGCATCGCGATCCACTGCGCCGCCTGCCAGCGGTTGAACGGGTCGGTGTCGTGCCGGAGCAGGACGAGGCGCTCGGCGTCGGTCAGGTCGAGTTCAAGCCGCACCGGGGCGGAAAAGCCGCGCAGCACCGAGGGCACGGGCGCCTCGGCGACGCACTCGAACACCACGGTGGCGGTCCCGGTGTCGAGGACGAAGACGCCGTCGGAGACCGATGTCGAAGTCGCCCCGGCGAGGGGGCCGTTCTCGCCGACGAGGCCGAGAGCGACCGGGATCACCAGGGGGAGGCCCGCCGCCTCGAGGCTCTGGCGGAAGGTCAGCGTGTATCGCCGGGCCTCGGCGTCGTAGGCGCGCGTCACCGCGAGGGCCGGCGTGCCGGGGCGCTCGTACCAGCGGGCGAAGGGCTGGAGGTCGCGCCCGGTCACCGCGGCGAAGGCCGCCAGGAAATCCTCGACGGTCGCCGCGGTGCCGTCGTTGTCGGAAAAGTACCGGTCCATGCCGGCCCGGAAGGCGTCGGCGCCGACGAGGGTGCGCAGCATCCGCACGATCTCGGCGCCCTTGTCGTAGACCGTGGCCGTGTAGAAGTTATTGATCTCGGCATAGGCACCAGGCCGGACCGGGTGCCTGAGCGGGCCGGCATCCTCCGGGAACTGCCGGGCGCGAAGGTTGCGGACCTCGCCGATGCGGTGGACGGCGCGCGAGCGCATGTCGGACGAGAATTCCTGGTCGCGGAAGACGGTCAGCCCCTCCTTGAGGCAGAGCTGGAACCAGTCGCGGCAGGTGACGCGGTTGCCCGACCAGTTGTGGAAGTACTCGTGCGCGATGATGCGCTCGATCGCGGCGTAGTCGCCGTCGGTGGCGGTCTCGGGGGAGGCCAGAACGTATTTGTCGTTGAACACGTTCAAGCCTTTGTTTTCCATCGCGCCCATGTTGAAGTCCGACACGGCGACGACGTTGAACACGTCGAGGTCGTAGGCGCGCCCGAACGCCTCCTCGTCCCACCGCATCGAACGGATCACCGCGTCGAGGGCGTAGGCGGCGCGGGGCCCCTTGCCGGGCTCGACGTAGACCGCGACCGCGACCGTCCGGCCCTCCATCGTGGTGAAGTCCTGCGCCACCCGGTCGAGCGCGCCGCCGACGAGGGCGAAGAGGTAGGCGGGCTTCGGGTGGGGATCGTGCCACACGGCGAAGTGCCGCCCGGTGCCGGCGATCTCCCCGGCCTCCACCGGGTTTCCGTTGCCGAGCAGCACCGGGCATTCGGCGCGCTCGGCCTCGATTCGGGTGGTGTAGACCGCCATCACGTCGGGCCGGTCGAGGAAGTAGGTGATCCGGCGGAACCCGTCGGCCTCGCACTGGGTGCAGTAGACGCCGTTCGAGCGGTAGAGCCCCATCAGCTTGGTGTTGGCGGTCGGGTCCACCCGCGTCAGGATCGTCAGTTCGAACGGTCCCTGCGGTGGCGCGTGCAGCGTCAGCCCCGCGGGGCTCGCCGCGTAGGCCTCGGCGGACAGCGGCGCGCCGTCGAGTTCGATGCCGTCGAGCGTCAGGTCGTCGCCGTCGAGCACCAGGGGCGCGCCCGCCCGGCCCGCCGGGTTCGGCCGCAGCGCCAGCCGCGCGGTGATCCGCGTGTCGTGCGGGGCGAGCCGCACGTCGAGGTCGACGCGGTCGATCAGGAAGTCGCTCGGCCGGTAGTCTTCGAGGCGGATCTGGACGGGCGTGTCGGTTCGCATCGGGGCATCGCTCGGCTGGCCGGAGGGGACGTCGAAGGGGCGTCGAAGAGGCGTCGAAGGGGATGTTCGCGTTCCGCCGCGGCGCGGCCGAGCCCGTTGACGGGGTCCGGCCCGGGCCCAGATAGGCCGGCATCAGCGGAGCACGAGAACACCCATGGAATACCTGCACACGATGGTGCGCGTCGCCGACCTCGACAAGGCGCTGGCGTTCTACGTCGACACCTTCGGGCTGAAGGAGGTGCGCCGCATCGACAACGAGAAGGGCCGCTTCACCCTGGTCTTCCTCGCCGCCCCCGGCGACGCGGCGCGGGCCGAGACCACCAAGTCGCCCCTCGTGGAGCTGACCTACAACTGGGACCCGGAGACCTATTCCGGCGGGCGCAACTTCGGGCACCTCGCCTACCAGGTCGACGACATCTACGCCTTCTGCACCCGGCTGATGGACAAGGGCGTGACCATCAACCGGCCGCCGCGCGACGGCCACATGGCCTTCGTGAAGTCGCCCGACGGCATCTCGATCGAGATCCTGCAGAAGGGCGGCGCCAAGGAGCCGCAGGAGCCGTGGTCCTCCATGGAGAACACCGGGACCTGGTAACCGGATCGCGGCGGTCCGGGGCAAGCCGCACGGCGTGGGCAGACGAGGATTTCGGTCCTGGGCGGCCTCGACGCCTGAACGCGCGGCCGTCCGCTTGACCCGGGCGGGCGATCCGGCCCACATCCGCGCCGGATCAGTCGGCCGGGCGGCCGCTCCGAGCTTCGGCTTGGGGAGGAAAGTCCGGGCTCCATGGAGAGACGGTGCCGGATAACGTCCGGCGGGGGCGACCCCAGGGACAGTGCCACAGAGAGCAGACCGCCCCGGACCGCGAGGTCGCGGGGTCAGGGTGAAAGGGTGCGGTAAGAGCGCACCGCGGACGCGGCAACGCGGACGGCACGGCAAACCCCACCGGGAGCAAGACCGAATAGGGGCGGCGCGCGTCTCCTCGCAGGAAGAGGCGCAGGCCCTCTCTCCAGGCCAGTCGCCCGGGTTGGTTGCTCGAGGCGGTCGGCAACGATCGTCCCAGAGGAATGGCCGCCACGTCCGGATGCGCCTCGGCGCCTCCGGGCCCTACAGAACCCGGCTTATAGGCCGGCTGATCCGCTTCCTGCCTGTCCGGACGCAGAGCCACGGCACCGGCTAAGCCGTTGACGGAGCGTGCCGATCCGCCGCGCGAAGCACGGTCCTGCGGAATATGTGCCGCCGGTCGGCGCATCGCGGCGAAGCTTTCGCCAGCAGACGCGCGCAGGTCCCGAGGATCGCCGGCGCCCATGCGCCGAACGTCGGCGGGCGGGGCGAAAAATTGACCGTCGGTTAACCTTGCTGAGGTCACATCGGACGTCCGCGATGCGGGTCTTCGCTTGCGTTGACGATCGTCAGAGGCCCATGGTACCCGCCAACATCTCGTCATCGGCGATTTCCGGATCGGCGGACGCCCCCAGCGGCCACGCTCGCCGCGGCCATGCGGGGATCGTCCGCGCGCGGGCCTTCGGCCACCGCACGAGCGGGATCGCCCAAACCGACCGCGCCGCGTCGCCGCGGCCGGGTGCAGGCAGCCATGAGCCGAACCGTTCCCCCCATCCCCGGCGGGCCGCCTCGGCCGCACGCGGCCCGGCGCCTTCGCCCGAACGGGCCGCAGCGATGACGCGCAAACCCATCGAGAAACCGTGCGGCCCGCACGTCCCGGTGCTGCTCGACGAGGTGCTCGCCGCCCTCGACCTTCCCGGTACGACGCTGGCCGTCGACGGCACCTTCGGCGCCGGCGGCTACACCCGCGCGATGCTCGCCGCCGACCCGGACCTCCGCGTGGTCGGCATCGACCGAGACCCCTCGGCCATCGCCGGCGGCGCGGCGCTCGTCGCCGCCTCGAACGGGCGCCTCACGCTGGTTCCGGGCCGATTCGGCGCCCTCGACGCGCACCTGGCGGATCTCGGCGAGGCGCAGGCCGACCGGATCGTGCTCGATATCGGCGTCTCCTCGATGCAGATCGACCAGCCCGAGCGCGGCTTCTCGTTCCGCAACGACGGCCCGCTCGACATGCGGATGGCCGCCACCGGCCTCAGCGCCGCCGACCTCGTCAACGAGGCCGAGGAGGTGGAGCTCGCCGACATCATCTACCATTACGGCGAGGAACGCCGCTCGCGGGCGGTGGCCCGCACCATCATCGAGGCGCGCCGCCGCGGCCGGATCGAGACCACGGCGCAGCTCGCCGACCTCGTCGCCGGGGTCGTGCGGACCGAGCCCGGCAGCGGCATCCACCCGGCGACGCGGACGTTCCAGGGCCTGCGCATCGCGGTCAACGACGAGCTCGGCGAGCTGGTCCAGGCTCTGCACGCCGCCGAGCGGATGCTGCGCCCGGGCGGGCGGCTCGCGGTGGTGACGTTCCATTCGCTCGAGGACCGCATCGTCAAGCAGTTCTTCTCCGCCCGCAGCGGCCGCGCCGTCCAGGCCTCGCGCCACATGCCGAGCGCGCTGCCCGGCGGCGAGCCCACGGCCGCCCGCAGCTTCACGCCGGTGACCAAGGGCCCGGTGCTGCCCTCCGATTCCGAGACGGCGCGCAACCCGCGCTCGCGCTCGGCCAAGCTTCGCGCCGCCGAGCGCACGGACGCACCCGTGCCGGCGCCGCTCGCCGCGATCCAGGCGCTCGCTGCGCTTCCTGAAGCCCCGCGCGGAGGCGCACGCCGGTGATCCGCCTGCTCAACCTGCTGGCCGTCGCCGGCCTCGTCGCCTCGGCGATCTACGCCTACTCGATCAAGTACGACACGCTCTACCAGGGCGGTCAGGTCTCGAAGCTGAAGGCCGGCCTGCATGCCGAGCGTCAGGCCATCGCGGTGCTGCGCGCCGAATGGCAGCTCTTGACCCGGCCGGACCGGCTGCAGGCGGCGGTGGAGAAGCACCTCGCCCTCGAGCCGATCGGCACCGCCCACCTCGGGCGCCTCGCCGACCTGCCGGCGCGGCCCGAGCGCGGCGACGAGATCGGCCGCCTGCTCGCGGCCACCGCGACGCCGAAGGAGAAGGGGCCGGCCTCCGAGCCCCGCACCACCGGCTCGATCACCCGCACCGTCGTCACGACCCGCACGCCGAACCCGGCATCGAGGTAGTCCCCGTGTCTCAAGACGCCCACGACGCCCAAACGGCTTTCGACGCTCAAGCGGCTCACGAAGCCCGAGACGCCCACTTCGCGGCCGACGACGCGGCCGGCATCGGGCATGCCGCGCCTGAGCCTGCGCACCACGGCGACGCGGACGAGACGCCGGCCGTCGCGCGGCTGGCGATCGATGAGCCGGTCGTCGCGGCCGAGCCCCGCGTGCATCCCGGCGTGCGCCTGTTCCGGGCGATGTTCCGCCTCGCGATCGAGCGCTCGCACACCCGCGTCGCGCTCGTCGGACTCGCCTTCGTGGCGGTGTTCGGCGCGATCAGCGTGCGGCTGCTGTCGATCGCGATCTTCGGCGCGCCGCCGAGCCAGGAGCACCGGGTGGCGGCCGCGTCCACCACCGCCATTCGGCCCGACATCATCGACCGCAACGGCGAGATCCTCGCCACCGACATCCGTACCGTTTCGGTCTTCGCCGAGCCCGGCAACATCTACGACAAGGACGAGGCGGTGGAACTCCTCACCGCCGTCCTGCCCGAGCTGAACGCGACGGAACTGCGCGCCAAGCTCACCCAGAAGCCCGGCAAGAAGGGCGTCGGCTTCGTCTGGGTCAAGCGCGAGCTGACCCCGAAGCAGCAGGCCGAGGTCCACCGCCTCGGCATCCCCGGCATCGGCTTCCTGCCCGACCACAAGCGCGTCTACCCGAACGGGGTCGCGGCCGCCCACATCATCGGCGCGACCAACCTCGACGGCATCGGCATCGCCGGCATGGAGAAGTACATCGACAACCAGGGCAACAAGGCCCTGAACGACTTCGGCTTCGTCGCCAAGCAGACCGACCTCAAGCCGATCCAGCTCTCCGTCGACCTGCGGGCGCAGTTCGCGGTGCGCGACGAGCTCGCCAAGGGCATCGAGCACTTCAAGGCCAAGGCCGGCGCCTCGATGATCCTCGACGTCCAGACCGGCGAGGTGATCGCGCTGGTCTCGATGCCGGACTTCGACCCGAACAACCCGGTCGACGCCCTGTCCGACGACAAGATCAACCGCATGAACGTCGGCGTCTACGAGATGGGCTCGACCTTCAAGGCGATGACCCTCGCCATGGCGCTGGAATCGGGCAAGTACAACGTCAACTCGACCTTCGACACCCGCGGCGGCGTGCTGAATTGGGGCCGCCAGAAGATCCACGAGTATCACGGCACCAACCGCGTCATCACCATGCCGGAGGTGTTCACCCACTCCTCCAACATCGGCTCGGCCAAGATGGCCCTCGGCGTCGGCGTGCCCGGCCACAAGGCCTTCCTGCGCAAGATGGGCCTGCTCGACCGGATGCGGACCGAGCTGCCGGAATCGGCCATGCCGATCGTCCCGCCGCGCTGGACCGAGATCAACACCATCACCATCGCCTTCGGCCACGGCCTCGCGGTGGCGCCGATCCAGGCGACGGCGGCGGTGGCCGCGATCGCCAACGGCGGCTTCCTGATGACGCCGACCTTCCTCAAGACCGACGTCAAGGAGGCGATGGCCAAGGCGACGACGGTGCTGAGCCCGCAGACGAGCGAGGCGATGCGCTTCATCATGCGCCTCAACGCCGTCGAGGGCTCGGCCAAGAAGGCGGCGATCCCGTACTACTTCGTCGGCGGCAAGACCGGCACCGCCGAGAAGGTGATCGGCGGGCGCTACAACAAGAACCGCCTGTTCACGACCTTTATGGCGGCCGCGCCCATGGACAAGCCGAAATACCTGTTCGTCACCATCATGGACGAGCCCCAGGGACTGCCGGAGAGCGGCGGTTACGCCACCGCCGCCTGGAACTCCGGCGTCGTCACCGGCAAGGTGATCGAGCGCGTGGCGCCGATCCTCGGCCTGCCGCCGCAATTCGAGCCGCCGGCCAAGCCCTTCCCGTTGATGGTCAAGCTCAACGCCTACCACGCCAACATGGTCGGCGGCCCGTGAGCGCGGCGACGCTGGGCGCCCTGTTCCCCGAAGCCGGGGCGGCGGAGGCCGACCGGCCGGTGGCCGGGCTGACCGCCGACAGCCGGAACGTGGTGCCGGGCGGCGTCTTCGTCGCCGTGCCGGGGACGAAGGCCGACGGACGGCTGTTCGCGGCCAAGGCCGCCGCGGCCGGCGCGATCGCGGTGGCGGGCGAGGGCGACCGCCCGGCCGACCTGCCGCCGGCCTGCGCCTGGATCGCCGTCGCCGACCCACGCCGGGCGCTGGCGCTCGCCGCCGCGCGCCTGTCCGGGCGCCAGCCCGCGACCATCGTCGCGGTGACCGGCACCGCGGGCAAGAGCTCGGTCGCCGACTTCGTCCGCCAGATCCTGTCGCGGATCGGGCGCGCGTCCGCCAGCGTCGGCACCGTCGGCATCGTCACCGACCGTGGCGCCGCCTACGGCTCGCTGACGACGCCCGACCCGGTGACGCTGCATGCGACGCTGGCGCGGCTCGCCGCCGACGGCATCACGGACCTCGCGATGGAGGCCTCCTCGCACGGCATCGAGCAGCGCCGCCTCGACGGCGTGCAGCTCGCCGCCGCCGGCTTCACCAACCTCGGGCGCGACCACCTCGACTACCACGCGACCATCGAGGACTACCTCGCGGCCAAGCTGCGCCTGTTCACGACGCTCCTGCCAGAGGGGGCGCCAGCGATCGTCAACGCCGACGGCGCCTACGCCGACCGTGTCATCGCGGTCGCGACCGCGGCCGGCCACGACGTCCGCACCACCGGCCGCGCCGGCTCCGAGATCCGCCTGCGCGACGCCCGCACCGAGGGCTTCGCGCAGGTGCTCGACCTCGACGGCCGCCACGGCCCGCGCCGGGTCCGCCTGCCGCTGGTCGGCGGGTTCCAGGTGGAGAACGCGCTCGTCGCCGCCGGCCTCGTTCTCGCCACGCCCGCCGGCGCCGCCGACCCCGACGGCGTGTTCGCGGCGCTCGAACACCTCGTCGGCGTGCCCGGTCGCATGGAGCGCGTCGGCGAGGCCGACGGCGCGTTGTGCCTCGTCGACTACGCTCACAAGCCGGAGGCGCTGGAGGGCGTCCTCGTCGCTCTGCGCCCCTTCGCCTCCGGGCGCCTCGTCGTGGTCTTCGGCTGCGGCGGCGACCGCGACCGCGGCAAGCGCCCGATCATGGGGGCGATCGCCGCGCGCCTCGCCGACGCGGTCATCGTCACCGACGACAACCCGCGCTCCGAGGAACCCGCCGCGATCCGCGCCGCCATCCGCGCCGAGGCGCCGGGCGCCACCGAGATCGGCGACCGCGCCGAGGCGATCCGCACGGCGGTGCGCGGGCTCGGACCCGGCGACGTGCTCGTGGTCGCCGGCAAGGGCCACGAAACCGGCCAGATCGTGGGCGACCGGGTGCTGCCGTTCTCGGACCACGCGGTCCTGAGGGCGGCGATCGACGAGTTTTCGCGATGAACGCGTCTTCCCCGAAGCACGACGAAGTCCGCGCCTCTCCCTTCCCCGCAGAGGGGGAGGGGGCTTCGCGTCCGCGCACCGTCAGACCGGAGGCCGCATGAGCCCGAACGCCAAGCCGCTCTGGACGGCGGCCGAACTCGAGCCCGCCACCGGGGGCACGCTTCACGGGTCGCGCGGCGCCGTCGCCGGCGCCTCGATCGACACCCGCACGCTGCAGCCCGGCGACCTGTTCTTCGCGATCAGGGGCGAGGCCCGCGACGGGCACGACTTCGTCCGCGCCGCCCTGGACAAGGGGGCGGGTGCGGCCGTGGTCGCCGCCGACCGCGCGGCGTCGTTCGACGGCCCGGTCCTGGCCGTGCCCGGCGACGGGCCCGATCCGGTCCTCGACGCGATGACGCGCCTCGGCAAGGCGGCCCGCGACCGCACCGCGGCCCAGGTCGTGGCGGTGACCGGCTCGGTCGGCAAGACCGGCACCAAGGAGGCCCTGCGCCACGTGCTGTCAGCGCAAGGGCAGACCCACGCCTCCGTCGCCTCGTACAACAACCACTGGGGCGTGCCGCTGACGCTGGCGCGGATGCCGGCCGACACCCGCTTCGGCGTGTTCGAGGTCGGCATGAACCACCCGCGCGAGATCGTGCCGCTGGTGGCCCAGGTCCGCCCGGAGGTGGCCCTCGTCACCACCGTCGAGCCGGTCCACATCGAGCATTTCGCCTCGGTGTCGGCGATCGCCGACGCCAAGGGCGAGATCTTCTCAGGGCTCGCGCCCGGCGGCGTCGCGGTGATCAACCGCGACAACCCGAGCTTCGCGCGCCTGCACGCCCACGCGCTCGCCTCGCGGGCCGGCCGCATCGTCACCTTCGGCGAGCACGCGGAGGCCGACGTGCGCGCCAGGCGCATCGTGCTGCGCCCCGATCTTTCCGTGGTCGACGCCGTGGTGATGGGCCAGCCGGTGACCTACCAGCTCGGCACGCCGGGCCGGCACACGGCGATGAACTCGCTCGGCGTGATGGCGGTGGTCCACAGCCTCGGCGCGGATCTGGCCCGCGCCGCCCTGTCGCTCGCGGCGCTGCGCCCGCCGGCCGGGCGCGGCGAGCGCACCGCCCTCCAGATCCGCGACGGCGAGGCCTTCCTCGTCGACGAGAGCTACAACGCCAACCCGGCCTCGGTGCGCGCCGCGCTGTCGACGCTGGCCGCGATCGAGACCGGGCCGCGCGGGCGCCGCATCGCCGTGCTCGGCGACATGCTGGAGCTCGGGCCGACCTCGGACGCCCACCACCGCGACCTCGCCGGCGCGGTCGCCGACCACGCGGTCGACCTCGTCTTCACCGCCGGCACGCTGATGAACCACCTGTTCGAGGCGCTCCCGGTCTCGCGCCGGGGCGTCGCCGCCGCGACTTCGGCCGACCTCGTCGAGCCGCTGGCCGCGATCCTGCGGCCGGGCGACGCCGTGATGGTCAAGGGCTCGAACAGTATTCGCATGGGCCGGATTGTCGAGGCGCTCAAAGCCCGCTACGCGAACCCCCCGGCGCGCCGCGACGCGCCGGCCCCGACCGCCGGGCCGTGACCGGCATCTGATCGTCCGCCGAGGCGCCGGGACCGTTCGCGTCCCGTCGGCGCCCTTCTTCGTGTGAGCCAAGCCGCCGAGCCCCCGGATGCTGTATCTTCTGTCGGACCTGAGCGGCACGCTCTCGGCCTTCAACGTCTTCCGCTACATCACCTTCCGCACGGGAGGCGCGCTGTTCACGGCGGGCCTGTTCGTGTTCTGGTTCGGGCCGCTGATCATCTCGCTGCTGCGCCTGCGCCAGGGCAAGGGCCAGCCGATCCGCGAGGACGGGCCGCAGACCCACCTGCTGACCAAGCGCGGCACGCCGACCATGGGCGGCCTGATGATCCTGGCCGGCGCCATCGTCGCGATCCTGCTCTGGGCCAACCCGCGCAACCACTACGTCTGGATCACGCTCACCGTGACGCTCGGCTTCGGCGCGATCGGCTTCTACGACGACTACCTCAAGGTGACGAAGCAGTCGCACAAGGGCTTCTCAGGCAAGCTCCGCCTCGGACTCGAGGCCCTGATCGCGATCACGGCCTGCTACGCGATCTCGTACTTCTCGCCGTCCACGCTGCAGAACCAGCTCGCCTTCCCGGTGTTCAAGGACGCGCTATTGAACCTCGGCTGGTTCTACGTGCTGTTCGGCGGCTTCGTCATCGTCGGCGCCGGCAACGCGGTGAACATGACCGACGGCCTCGACGGGCTCGCCATCGTCCCCGTGATGATCGCCTGCGGCACCTTCGGCGTCATCGCCTACCTCGTCGGCAACTCGTTCACCGCGAGCTACCTTCAGGTGAACTACGTGCGCGACACCGGCGAGCTCGCGGTGGTGGCCGGCGCGGTGATCGGGGCGGGCTTAGGCTTCCTCTGGTTCAACGCGCCGCCGGCGCAGATCTTCATGGGCGACACCGGGTCGCTGGCGCTCGGCGGCCTGCTCGGCGTCGTCGCGGTGGCGACCAAGCACGAGATCGTCCTGGCGATCGTCGGCGGCCTGTTCGTCCTCGAGATCATGTCGGTGATCATCCAGGTCGCGTCGTTCAAGCTGACGGGCAAGCGCGTCTTCCGCATGGCGCCGATCCACCACCACTTCGAGCAGAAGGGCTGGAAGGAGCCGCAGGTCGTGATCCGCTTCTGGATCATCGCCGTGATCCTGGCGCTCGCCGGCCTGGCCACGCTCAAGCTGCGGTGACCTGTGGTAGAAGTCGGCTCCGCAACGCCACTCCCACCCCGACCCTCATCCTGAGGTGCGCACGCGAAGCGGGCGCCTCGAAGGAGCCCTCCAGAAACTTCGGTGCGGTCTGGAGGGCTCCTTCGAGGCCCGCTGATGCTGGCACCTCAGGATGAGGGGGAGGGTTGGGACGAGCCCCGATCGCCGACCGGTTCCGAGTTTCCGATGACCCCAATCACCACCTTCGCCGGCCGCGCGGTCGCCTTGTTCGGCCTCGGCGCCTCCGGCCTCGCCACCGCGCTCGCCCTCAAGGCCGGCGGCGCGCAGGTCGTCGCCTGGGACGACAACGCCGACGGCGTGACGAAGGCGGCCGGGCAGGGGATCGAGACCGCGGACTTGCGCGGGGCCGACTGGTCGGGCTTTTCGGCGCTGATCCTCTCGCCCGGCGTGCCGCTGACCCATCCGACGCCGCACTGGACCGTCGCGCTCGCCAAGGCGGCCGGCATCGAGGTCGTCGGCGACATCGAGCTGTTCTGCCGCGAGCGGCGCGCCCTGGCGCCGGGGGCGCCGTTCGTCGCGATCACCGGCACCAACGGCAAGTCGACCACCACGGCGCTGATCGCCCACATCCTGCGCACTGCCGGCCGCGACGTGCAGATGGGCGGCAACATCGGCACCGCGATCCTCTCGCTCGAGCCGCCGGCAGCGAATCGCATCCACGTGGTCGAGCTGTCCTCGTTCCAGATCGACCTGACGCCCTCGCTCGATCCGAGCGTCGGCGTGCTCCTCAACATCACGCCCGACCACCTCGACCGCCACGGCACCTTCGCGCAATACGCCGCGATCAAGGA
Organism: Methylobacterium sp. WL12; assembly: GCF_008039475.1. Classification (NCBI taxonomy): domain Bacteria; kingdom Pseudomonadati; phylum Pseudomonadota; class Alphaproteobacteria; order Hyphomicrobiales; family Methylobacteriaceae; genus Methylobacterium; species Methylobacterium sp. WL12. The sequence continues at coordinate 16,264 of NZ_VRUW01000066.1, forward strand.
GCGGCTGATCCAGGGCTCGGACCAGGTCGTCGTCGGGATCGACGACGGGCCGAGCCGCGCCATCGCCGACCGGTTCGCCGAAGGCGGCGCCGACCGGTCGACCCGCATCCACGTGCCGCGCGACGCCGCGCTCACCGCCGACGCCGTCACCGTGCGCGACGGGATCGTCTCGGACCGCGACGGCGCGCCGCTCGCCGACGTGTCGGCGATCCGGTCGCTGCGCGGCGCGCACAACTGGCAGAACGCGGCCGTGGCCGTGGCGGTCGCCCGCGCCCTCGGGCTTGCGGCCGACGCGATCCAGGCCGGGCTCGCGAGCTTTCCCGGCCTGCCGCACCGGATGGAGGAGGTCCGGGTCCGCGGGCCGGTGCTGTTCGTCAACGATTCGAAGGCGACCAACGCCGACTCGACCGAGAAGGCGCTGACCGCCTTCCGCGACATCCACTGGATCCTCGGCGGCAAGGCGAAGGACGGCGGGATCTTCCCGCTCGTCCCGTATTTCGAGCGCATCGCCCACGCCTACCTGATCGGTGCGGCCTCCGACGCCTTCGCCGCCACCCTGGAGGGCGCCGTGCCCTACACCCGCTGCGAGACCCTGGACGTAGCCGTGAAGGCGGCGGCCGAGGGCGCGGCGGCGTCGGGTGCGCCCGAGCCGGTGGTGCTGCTCTCGCCGGCCTGCGCCTCCTACGACCAGTTCCGCAGCTTCGAGCAGCGCGGCGACGTGTTCCGAGAGCTCGTGCGCGCGCTGCCCTGAGCCGCCGCTTCGAGGCACGCCAGCTCGCTGCGCGCCTCGTGCCGGACGTGGCCCTACCGGGCCAGCACGCTGGCCGCCTCGCGCGTCGTCGTGACCGCCACGGAGACCTCCGTCACCGAGGCCGAGATCGTGCTGATGTTGGCGGTGATCGCCGCCACGGCCTGGGCCGCGGCCTGCATGTTCTGCGACAGGTCGCGCGTGACGATGCTCTGCTCCTCGACCGCGCTCGCCGTCGCCACGACGTTCTCGCGCATGATGTCGACCGAGCCGCTGATCGAATCCAGCGCGCCGACCACCTCGCTCGACAGGCCCTGCAGGCCGTTGATCTCGGCACCGATCTGCTCCGTCGCGCGGGCGGCCTGGTTGGCGAGGTTCTTGACCTCGCTCGCGACGACCGCGAAGCCACGTCCGGCTTCTCCGGCGCGCGCCGCCTCGATGGTGGCGTTGAGCGCGAGCAGGTTGATCTGCGCGGCGATCGACTGGATCAGGCCGACGATGCCGGTCATCGACCCGGCAGCCTCCGTGAGGCGCTGGGTGAACCCGCCGGCCGCCTGGACCCGCTCGAAGGCGGCGTCGGTCGCGCTGCGCGAATGCCCCATGCTCTGGGAGATCTCGGCGACGGAGGCGGCCAACTCCTCAGACGCCGCCGCCATCATCGCCACGTTGCTCGAGGTCGTCTCCGCGGCGGCGAAGGCCGCGCCGGACCCGTCCGCCGAGCGGCCGATCGCCTGGTCGATCTCGGTGAAGTTGCGCTCGATCAGCCGGCGAAGGTTGGCCAGCAGCATGACCTGGTCGGTGACGTCGGTGGCGAACTTCACGACCTTGTAGGGGCGGTTCGCGGCGTCGAAGATCGGGTTGTAGGTCGCCTGGATCCAGACCTCGCGGCCACCTTTCGCGATGCGCTTGTACTGCGCCGCCTGGTACTCCCCACGCTTCAACGCCGCCCAGAACGCCGCGTACTCGGCGCTCTGCCGGTAAGCCGGCTCGACGAACATGCTGTGCGGGCGCCCGCGAACCTCCGACAGGTCGTAGCCCACCACTGCGAGGAAGTTCGCGTTGGCATCGAGGATGGTGCCGTCGAGATCGAAGGCGATCACCCCTTGCGCCTTGTCGATCGCCGCGATCTGGCCCGCCCGGTCGGCATCCTCGGCCTTCTGGCGCGTGATGTCGGTGGCGAACTTCACCACCTTGTAGGGCTTGCCGTCCCGCCCGATCATCGGGTTGTAGGAGGCCTCGATCCAGAGGTCGCGGCCGCCCTTCGCCATCCGCCGGAACTGGCCTGCGCTGAACGCGCCGGTGCGCAGTCGATCCCAGAACGCCTTGTACTCCGCCGAGTCCCGGTACTGCGGGTCGACCAGCATCGCATGCGGCTGCCCGACGAGTTCGGGAAGCGTGTAGCCGACGGCCGCGAGGAAGTTCGCGTTGGCGTCGAGGATTCGGCCCGACAGGTCGAATTCGATCACCCCCTGGACGCGGTCGAGGGCGGCGAGCTTGGCGGCGGCTTCGACGGTCTTGCGTGCGGCGAACATGGGCGGATCGTCCCGGCGTGGCGACTCGGAAGGAGGCGCTGTCGTGATTGCAATTCAAGATTGCAATTTCGCCGTTAAAATTTCGTATGCACTACGGATCGGCTGGCGGGCCGGGCGGCTTGGCGGGTTTGGCAAGGATGCCTTTACCATTCGCGGACAGGATCGCTCCCGACCGTCGCGTGCTCCTGCGCGACCGCTCGAAGGTCGTCGCACGCCCATGATGTCCCGCGCGGAACGCACGCCCCTGACCGACTGGTGGTGGACGGTCGACCGCGGCCTCCTCGCGGCCTTGGCCGCCCTGATGGTCGCCGGCCTGGTCTTCCTGATGGGCGGCGGCCCGCCGGTGGCCGAGCGCATCGGCCTGCCGACCTTCTACTTCCTCAACCGCCAGGCGATGTACCTCGCCCCGACGATCGGGTTGATCTGCGCCGTGTCGTTCCTGAGCCTGCGCGGCATCCGCCGGCTCGCGCTCGGCACCTGGCTCGTCGGCGTCGCCCTGTGCCTGCTCGCCGGCAAGTTCGGCCCGGAGATCAAGGGCGCCCACCGCTGGATCCAGTTCGGCTCGTTCGGCCTGCAGCCCTCGGAGTTCGTGAAGCCCGCCTTCGTCATCGTCGCCGCCTGGGCGTTCTCGGAAGGCGCGCAGCGCCGCGACATGCCGGGCGGCTTCCTCGCGATCCTGCTCCTGCCGATCACCATCGTGCCGCTGCTGCTGCAGCCCGACTTCGGGCAGACGATGCTGATCACGCTGGTGTGGTGCGCCCTGTTCTTCGTGGCCGGCCTGCACCTGATCTGGGTGGCGGTGCTCGGCGTCCTCGGCCTGACCGGGGTGTTTGCCGCCTACACGTTCTTCCACCACGTGCGCGAGCGCTTCAACCGCTTCCTCGACAAGGATTCCGGCGACAGCTTCCAGACCTTCTGGTCGCAGGAATCGTTCCGCTCCGGCGGGTGGTTCGGCACCGGCCCGGGAGAGGGGATCGCCAAGCGCCACCTGCCCGACGCGCATACCGACTTCATCTTCTCGGTGACCGGCGAGGAATTCGGCGTCCTGGTCTGCCTCTGCCTCGTCGCTTTGTTCGCCTACATCGTGCTGCGCGGGCTCAAGCTCGCGCGCCGCACCGACGACACCTTCTCGAGGCTCGCCATCACCGGTCTGATCACCCTCTTCGGCCTCCAGGCCTGCATCAACATGGCGGTGAACACCCAGCTCATGCCGGCCAAGGGCATGACGCTGCCGTTCGTCTCCTACGGCGGCTCGTCGCTGATCTCGCTGGCGCTGGGCATGGGCTTCCTCGTGGCCCTCACCCGCAAGCGCCCGCGCACCACGATGCTGAGCCAGAAGCCTCCCGGCACCGCGCCGGCCACCGTCGCCGGGGTGATGCGGTGACGGTGTTCACGCCCACCATCCTGCTCTGCGCCGGCGGCACCGGCGGCCACCTGTTCCCGGCCGAGAGCCTCGCCCACGCGCTCCGCGCCCGCGGCATCCGCGTGGTGCTCGCCACCGACGCGCGGGTCGATTCCATCGCGGACGACTTCCCGGCCTCCGAGGTCGTCACGATCACCTCGGCGACGCCGTCGGGCCGCTCGATGCTGCGCCGGGCCGGCGCGGTGCTGACGCTGGGCCGCGGCTTCGCGGAGGCCGCCAAGGCGGTCAAGCGCATCAACCCTGCGGCGATCGTCGGCTTCGGCGGCTACCCGACCGTGCCGCCGATGCTCGCCGGGCAGATCCTGCGGGTGCCGACCATCATCCACGAGCAGAACGCGGTGATGGGCCGGGCCAACGCCTTCCTGGCGCGCGGCGCCCGCACCATCGCCACCGGCTTCAAGGAGGTCCGCGGCGTCCCCGACAAGGCGCGCGCGCCGCGCATCCACACCGGCAACCCGCTGCGCCCGGCGGTGATCGAGGCCGCCAAGGTCGCCTACCCGCCGCTCGGGCCGACGGACGTCCTGCACCTCCTCGTCTTCGGCGGAAGCCAGGGCGCGCGGGTGATGGGCGAGGTCGTGCCGAAGGCCCTGGCGCAGCTGCCGGCTGCCTTACGCGCCCGCCTCCACCTCGTGCAGCAGGTCCGCCCCGAGGACCTGACCGCGGTGCAGAACGACTACCTCGCCATGGGGCTCGCCGGCCTCGAGGCGGCGCCGTTCTTCAAGGACCTGCCCGGGCGGATGGCGGCGAGCCACCTCGTGGTCGCGCGCTCGGGTGCCTCGACGGTCTCGGAGCTCGCCGCCATCGGCCGCCCGTCGATCCTCGTGCCGCTGCCCGGGGCCCTCGACCAGGACCAGGCGGCCAACGCGGCGACGCTCGCCAAGATCGGCGCGGCGCTGGCGATGGCCCAGACCGCGTTCACGCCGGACCGCCTCACCGCGGAACTCGTCGACGCCTTCGAGAATCCTCAAAAATTGACCGCGGCGGCCGACGCGGCGAAAAGCGCCGGCATCCACGACGCCGCCGAGCGGCTCGCCACGGTGGTCGTCGACACGGCCGCCCGCACCTGAGTCTTCCGGGACGCACGCCTCGGCGCAGTCCCGCCATCGAACGGTTCTTCCTATGAAACGGTTCTTGCCATGAAGCTGCCCGACAAGCTCGGTCCCATCCACTTCATCGGCATCGGCGGCATCGGCATGTCCGGCATCGCCGAGGTGATGCACAACCTCGGCTACACGGTTCAGGGCTCCGACGCCTCCGACAACGCCAACGTGCGGCGGCTCGCCGACAAGGGCATGAAGACCTTCGTCGGCCACGCCGCCGGCAACGTCGAGAATGCCGGCCTCGTCGTCGTCTCCACCGCGATCCAGCGCGACAACCCCGAGCTGATGGCCGCCCGCGAGGCCCGGCTCCCGGTGGTGCGCCGCGCCGAGATGCTGGCCGAGCTGATGCGCTTCAAGTCCTGCGTCGCCATCGCCGGCACCCACGGCAAGACCACGACGACCTCCCTCGTCGCGACGCTGCTCGACGCCGGCAACATGGACCCGACGGTCATCAACGGCGGCATCATCAACGCCTACGGCACCAACGCCCGCATGGGCGAGGGCGAGTGGATGGTGGTGGAGGCCGACGAATCCGACGGCACCTTCCTCAAGCTGCCGGCGGACGTCGCCATCGTCACCAACATCGACCCCGAGCACCTCGACCATTTCGGCTCGTTCGACGCGGTGAAGGACGCCTTCCGGCGCTTCATCGACAACATCCCGTTCTACGGCTTCGCGGTGATGTGCATCGACCATCCCGTGGTCCAGGACATGGTCGGCCACATCGAGGACCGGCGCATCATCACCTACGGCGAGAACCCGCAGGCCGACGTGCGCCTGATCGACGTGGACCTCCGCGGCGGCCAGAGCCGCTTCCGCGTGATGATCCGCGACCGCCGCCCCGGCTTCCGCATGGAGATGGAAGACCTCGTCCTGCCGATGCCGGGCAAGCACAACGCGCTCAACGCCACCGCGGCGCTGGCCGTCGCCCACGAGCTGGGCGTGTCCCCGGAGGCGATCCGCAAGGCGCTCGCGGGCTTCGGCGGCGTCAAGCGCCGCTTCACCCGCACCGGCGAGTGGAACGGCGCGCAGATCTTCGACGATTACGGACACCATCCGGTGGAGATCAAGGCGGTGCTCAAGGCCGCCCGCGCCTCCACCGAGGCCAAGGTGATCGCGATCGTGCAGCCGCACCGCTACTCGCGCCTCGCCTCGCTGTTCGACGACTTCTGCACCTGCTTCAACGACGCCGACACGGTCATCGTCGCCCCGGTCTACGCCGCAGGCGAGGCGCCGATCGAGGGCATCGACCGCGACGGCCTCGTCGCAGGCCTGCGCTCCCGCGGCCACCGCGACGCGCAGGCGCTGGAGCGTCCGGAAGACCTCGCCGGCATGGTCGCCGCGCACGCGATGCCCGGCGACTACGTCGTCTGCCTCGGCGCCGGCAACATCACGCAATGGGCCTACGCCCTGCCGGCGGAGCTGGCGGCGCTGAAGGGGTGAAGCCGTGCGCTCGTCCGATACGCAACGGACGAGCCTTCGCAGGAGGTTGCGCCGAACGGAGACCGAAGCCGAACGCAAGTTATGGCTTCGCCTGCGCGATCGAAGACTCGGCGGGTTCAAGTTCGTGCGGCAGGAGAGCATCGGCGCCTACATCGCGGATCTTGCCTGTCGTGAGGCGAAGCTCATAGTCGAAGCCGACGGATCGCAGCACGCCGAGAGTGCAAGGGACGCCGTTCGGGATGCCTGGCTCAAGGGCCAGGGCTATCGCATCCTCCGCTTCTGGAACCACGAGATCATGAACACCCCCGACGCCGTGATCGACACGATCCTCGCCGCGCTGCCCCCCTCTCCCCGCGGGCGGGGAGAGGACGCCCGACACTTCGTCGTGTCGGGCGTGAGCCCGCAGGGCGAGGGTGAGGGGGTCTCGACGATCGTGCCTCGTTCGGAACCGCCCCCTCACCCCCGGCTGCCGCCTCGCTTCGTCGACGACGAGGTCGACGAAGCCCTCTCCCCGCGTGCGGGGAGAGGGGGGGCGCACACATGACCGCCTTCGCCGACATCACGCCCGCGATCCGCGCCGGCGCGCCGAACCTGCGCGGCCGGCTGCTGGCGAACCCGTCGCTGGCCGACCTGACGTGGTTCCGCGTCGGCGGGCCGGCGCAGGCGCTGTTCACGCCCGCCGACGAGGAGGACCTGGCTCACCTCCTGGCCGGGCTCGACCCCGAGATCTCGGTGACGGTGATCGGGCTCGGCTCGAACCTGATCGTGCGCGACGGCGGCATCCCCGGGGTCACGATCCGGCTCGGCGGCAAGGCCTTCGGCGCGGTGGAGATCGACGGCGACACCTTGCGCGCCGGCACCGCCGTGCCCGACATGCGGCTGGCGAAGGCCGCGGCCGAAGCCTCGCTCGACGGGCTCGCCTTCTTCCGCGGCATCCCGGGCTCGGTCGGCGGGGCGCTGCGCATGAACGCCGGCGCCCATGGCGGCGAGACCACCGACGTGCTCGTCGAGGCCCGCGGCGTCGACCGGCGCGGCGCGCTTTGCCGCTTCACCCACGAGGCGATGGGCTTCACCTACCGTCATTCGGCTGCGCCCGAGGACGTGATCTTCACGAGCGCGCTGTTCCGCGGCCGCCCCGGCGAGCGCGCCGCGATCGAGGCGGAGATGGCGCGGGTGACCGAGGCCCGCGAGGCGGCCCAGCCGATCCGCGAGCGCACCGGCGGCTCGACCTTCAAGAACCCGCCGGGCGGCAAGGCGTGGCAGCTCGTCGACGCCGCCGGCTGCCGCGGGCTGACGCGGGGCGGCGCCCAGGTCAGCGAGATGCACTGCAACTTCCTGATCAACCGCGACGGCGCCACGGCGGCCGACATCGAGGGGCTCGGCGAAGAGGTGCGGCGGCGGGTGCACGAGACCAGCGGGGTCCCGCTGCACTGGGAGATCAAGCGGATCGGCGTCTCCGCCGACGGCTCGACGCCGACCTTCACCTGAAATCCGTTCGTCCTCCTTCGATACGCGCCACGGAGCCGCCCATGTCCAAGCACGTCGCCGTCCTGATGGGGGGCACCTCGTCCGAGCGCGAGGTCTCGCTGAACTCCGGCACCGCCTGCGCCGACGCGCTGGAGGGCGAGGGCTACCGCGTCACCCGCGTCGACGTCGGGGCCGACGTCGCCGCCGTGCTGTCGGAGCTTCGGCCGGACGCGGCCTTCAACGCGCTGCACGGGCCGGCGGGCGAGGACGGCACGATCCAGGGGCTGCTCGAGATCCTGCGCATTCCCTACACGCATTCCGGCGTGCTGGCTTCGGCGCTCGCCATGCACAAGGAGCGGGCGAAGGTCGTGATGCGGGCGGCCGGCGTCAGCGTTCCAGAGGGCCGGGTCGTTAACCGGCATGATGCCGCGAAGTCACACCCGATCGCGCCGCCCTACGTCGTCAAACCGGTCTCCGAAGGCTCGTCGATGGGCGTCATCATCGTGCGCGACGGGTGCTCGCATCCGCCCCAGATCCTGGCCTCCGAGGAGTGGGTCTTCGGGGAGGAAGTCCTTGTGGAGACTTACGTTGCGGGCCGCGAGCTCACCTGCGCGGTGATGGGCGACCGGGCGCTCGGCGTCATCGAGATCAAGGCCGCGTCGGGGGGGTGGTACGACTACGACGCCAAGTACGCGCCGGGGGGCTCGATCCACGTCCTGCCGGCCGAACTTAAACCAAATGTTTACCAGCGTGTCCAAGAGTTGTCGTTAACGGCGCATCAAGCACTGGGCTGCCGGGGCGTCAGCCGTGCCGACCTTCGCTACGACGACACACCGGGTGGCACCGGTGCCCTCGTCGTCCTGGAGGTCAACACGCAACCCGGCATGACCCAGACCAGCCTTGTGCCGGACATGGCCGCCCATGCTGGGTATCGTTTCGGTGAGTTCGTACGATGGATGGTGGAGGACGCGTCTCTGGGCCGCTGAGCCCCGCTGGGTTTCCCGGCGCGACCGGTCCTGCCGCGCGCTTCGCTGGGCAGGGCGTGGCCGGGCAGGGCTTGGCTGGGCAAGGCTTGGCCGGGCAGGGCCTGGCCGGTAGCGTCCTCTCCCGGCTTCCGCGCTTCCTGCGCCGGTCCGATTCCCTGCGCCGCGGTCGGCCAGGCCCGTCGATGGCCGAGCGCCTGCCGCGCGGCGTCGGCGCCCTCGGCCTCAGCACGGCCTTCGGCGCGCTGGCGCTCGCCGGCTTCGTCGCCAGCGGCCGCTACGACGCCTTCGTCGCCGAGAACGGCCGCCCCTTCGACATCCTCGCGCGCATCGCCGGCTTCGGCGTCGAGCGCGTCACCATCTCGGGCATCTCCCGGATGTACGAGCGCGAGGTGCTGGCCGCCGCCGGCATCGACTGGCGCGCGTCCGTTCCCTTCCTCGACGTCGCCGAGGTGCGCGCCCGCCTGCTGCGGGTGCCGTTGATCGCCTCCGTCTCGGTGCGCAAGATCTATCCCCGCGAGATCGTCATCAACCAGGTCGAGCGCGAGCCGGCCGCCCTTTGGCAGATGAACGGCGAGATCAGCGTCATCGCCGCCGACGGTACGATCATCGATACGATGCGCGACGACCGCTATGCGACGTTGCCGCTCGTCGTCGGCGACGACGCCAACACCAAGCTCGGCGAGTATCTCGCCCTGGTCGCCGCGGCCGGCCCGCTGGCCGACCGCATCCGCGCCGGCACCTACGTCTCGGGCCGGCGCTGGACGCTGAAGCTCGACGGCGTCGACATCCGCCTGCCGGAGGTCGAGCCCGGCGCCGCGCTGGCGCGCCTCGTCGAGCTCGAGCGCGCCAACCGACTGCTGGAGAAGGACATCATCGCCGTCGACCTGCGGATGCCCGACCGGGTCGTGGTCCGCCTCACCGAGGAGGCCGCGGCCGCCCGGGCCGAGGCCTCGAAGAAGACGAAGAAGGGGACGGCGACGTGAGCCCAGCCCAGGCGCTCCTTTCGACCACCCGCCGCCCCGCCCGTTCCCCGTCTTTCGCCGGTCAGCGCTGATGCATTCCCAACACGGCCTCACGCCCCGCCTGAAACCGCTCTCGGCGCGCCGCAGCACCACGCTGTCGGTGCTCGACATCGGCACGAGCAAGGTGGTCTGCCTCATCGCCGAGCTGCAGCCGGCCGAGGCCCTTTCGACGCTGAAGGGCCGCACGCACCTCGCCCGCATCATCGGCATCGGCCACCAGCGCTCGCACGGGCTGAAGGGTGGCGCGATCGTCGATCTCGAAGCCGCCGAGGGTGCGATCCGGCAGGCGGTGCACGCCGCCGAGCGGATGGCCAAGGTCGAGGTCCAGTCGGTCATCGTCAACATGAGCGGCGGGCGCCTCGCCTCGCAGCACTTCCAGGCGCGGGTCAACGTCCGCACCGGCACGGTCACCGGCGCCGACGTGGAGCGCGTCCTCGAGGCCGCGAGCGCCCACGGCGTCAGCCCCGGCCGCGCCGTGCTCCACGCGCTGCCGACCGGCTACGCCCTCGACGGCCAGGGTGCGGTGATCGACCCCTCGGGCATGATCGGCGAGGCCCTCGGGGTCGACCTCCACGTGGTCACCGCGGAGGCCGCCGCCGCCCGCAACGTCATGCTGGCGATCGAGCATTGCCATCTCGGCGTCGAGGCGGTGATCGCCACCCCCTACGCCGCCGGCCTCTCGGCGCTCGTCGACGACGAGGCCGAGATGGGCGTCTGCGTCGTCGACATGGGCGGCGGCACCACGAGCTTCGGCGTGTTCTCCGGCGGGCACCTCGTCCACACCGACGCGATCGCCGTCGGCGGCCACCACGTCACCATGGACATCGCCCGCGGGCTCTCCACCCGGGTCGCTGCGGCCGAGCGGCTGAAGACGCTCTACGGCTCGGCCATCGCCACCCCCTCGGACGAGCGCGACATGATCGCGGTCCACGGCGTCGGCGAGGACGAGGGCGAGACCCCGAACCACGTTCCGCGCTCGCAGCTGGTGCGGATCATCAAGCCGCGGGTCGAGGAGGTGGTCGAACTCGTCCGCGACCGTCTGCGCGCCGCGGGCTTCGCCGCCCAGGCGGGGCGCCGGGTGGTGCTGACGGGCGGCGCGAGCCAGCTCGTTGGCCTGCCCGAGGTCACCCGCCGGGTGATGCAGGGCCAGGTCCGGATCGGGCGTCCGCTCGGCATCCGCGGCCTGCCCGAGGCGGCCAAGGGTCCGGCCTTCTCGGCCGCGGTCGGCCTGCTGGTCTACCCGCAGGTGGCGCATGCCGAGCACTTCGAGCCGCGGGGCCAGCGCGCCTTCGCCGGCACGGGGACCGACGGGTACATCGGCCGCGTCTACGAGTGGCTGAAGCAGGGTTTCTAGGCGTTTTCCCGGGCGCCCTCTCGCGCCCGGCCTCGACGAATCGGCGTCTCCTCGACGGAGGCGCTCCGGACAACGCGTTAAAGGTCACGAAGGGCTCGACACCATGGCCATCTCTCTCCAGGCGCCTGACATCCGCGAACTCAAGCCCCGCATCACCGTGTTCGGTGTCGGCGGCGCCGGCGGCAACGCCGTCAACAACATGATCGAGTCGGGCCTGCTGGGCTGCGAGTTCGTCGTCGCCAACACCGACGCCCAGGCGCTGACCTCCTCGAAGGCCGAGCGCGTGATCCAGATGGGCCTCGGCGTGACGCAAGGGCTCGGCGCCGGCTCGCACCCGGAGGTCGGCTCGGCCGCCGCCGACGAGGTGATCGACGAGATCCGCGACCAGCTCTCGGGCGCGCACATGTGCTTCATCACCGCCGGCATGGGCGGCGGCACCGGCACGGGTGCCGCCCCCGTCATCGCCCGGGCGGCGCGCGACATGGGCATCCTCACCGTCGGCGTCGTGACGAAGCCGTTCCAGTTCGAGGGCCTGCGCCGCATGCGAACGGCGGAAGCCGGCATCCAGGAGCTCCAGGCCGCCGTCGACACCCTGATCGTGATCCCGAACCAGAACCTGTTCCGGGTCGCCAACGAGAAGACCACCTTCGCCGACGCCTTCGCGATGGCCGACCAGGTGCTCTACTCGGGCGTCGCCTGCATCACCGACCTGATGGTCAAGGAAGGCCTGATCAACCTCGACTTCGCCGACGTGCGCGCGATCATGCGCGGCATGGGCAAGGCGATGATGGGCACCGGCGAAGCGAGCGGCGAGAAGCGCGCCAGCCGCGCGGCCGAGGCCGCCATCGCCAACCCGCTCCTCGACGACGTCTCGATGAAGGGCGCCCGCGGCCTGCTGATCTCGATCACCGGCGGCGCCGACCTGACCCTGTACGAGCTCGACGAAGCCGCCACCCGCATCCGCGAGGAGGTCGACCAGGAAGCCAACATCATCCTCGGCGCCACCTTCGACGAGAGCCTCGACGGCATCATCCGCGTCTCGGTGGTCGCCACCGGCATCGAGCCGGCGCTGATCTCGGCCAACTCCCCGAACAACAAGGAGATCGCCGAGACCGAGCAGCGCATCGCCGAGGTCGCCGAGCGCCTGCGCTCCGAGGCCCGCTCGCGCGCCGCGCAGAACGCCCCGAGCTTTCGCGCCGCGGCCGAGCCGGCCGTGACCCAGGTTCAGGCGGCTCCCGTCCAGCCCGTGCGCCAGGCGGCGCCCGAGGCGGTGCATCAGCCCGAGATGCGGATGGAGCCGGCGCCCGTGATGCGCGACGACATCATGCTGACCCAGGCCCAGCCCCGCGCCGCCGCCCCGTTCGTGCCCGCCCCGGCGCCCGCGCCCGAGCCGGTCTCGCAGGCCCATGCCGGCC
>NZ_VRUW01000067.1:0-27186 GCF_008039475.1 Methylobacterium sp. WL12
GCGGTGGCGCCGGCCGGATCGTCACGCGGCCGGCCGCGTCGGCGGCGACCACGAGGCCGCGCAGGGTGCGCCGCACCGGGCGCCCCGCCCGCAGCGCCGGGAGCAGGTCGCCGAGCACCAGCCGCTCCAACCGCTCCAGCCGCCGCGGCAGCGCGCCGCCGGCCCGGTCGAGGGCGAGGTCGACGACGCGGAGCGCGACGGCCTCGGGGAGGTCGGCGAGGGTGGGGCCGTCGAGATGGAGCGGCCCGATCGCCGCAGCACCCCCTCCCCTCTCTGCGGGGGAGGTGATCGCAGCTGGTTCGATACCCCTCACCACCTCATCCTGGGGTGCGGCGTCAGCCGCCTCGAAGGAGGGCTCCAGGGGTCGCAGCGGCCTCTCGATGGCTCCTTCGAGGCCTCCGCTCCGCTCCGGCACCTCAGGATGAGGGAGTGGATCGGACGCCCCTCCTCTGCCATCGCCCCGCCCTTTCACGGAAGGCGCGGCGAAGACGGCTTGCCGGAAGGCGGAGTCCGCCATCGCGGCCAGCGCCGCGTCGTCGCGGGCGGCGCGCTCGGCCACCTTTGCGAATCGTTCGCTCGTGAACCCTTCGGCGGCGAGCAGCGGCAGCAACCGGCGAAGGCGCACCCGGCCGTAGCGGTCGTCGGCGTTCGAGGGGTCGCGGACGAAGCCGACGCCCTCCGCTTCGCACCAGGCGACGAGATCGACCTTGGGGATGTCGAGGAAGGGGCGGGCCAGCACGAGCCCCGGCGCCAGCGGGCGCTCCCGCCGCATCCCGGCAAGGCCCGCGGGGCCGCTTCCGGCGATCAGGCGCATGAGCACCGTCTCGACCTGGTCGTCGCGGGTGTGGCCGGTCAGCAGGTAGCCGGCGCCGACCGAGGCGGCGTGCGCGGCGAGCAGGCGGTAGCGGGCGGCGCGCGCCGTCGCCTGGATGGCGGTGCCGGGGTGGGCGCCGTCCCAACGCAGGATCGCGTGCGGGAGCCCGAGCACGGCGGCGGCGGCGGCGACGGCGCGGGCCTCCTCAGCGGATTCGGGGCGCAGGCCGTGATCGACGGTGGCGACGAAGAGCCCGTCGCGCCGGCCCGCGGCGGCCCGCATCAGGGCGGTGGAATCGGGGCCGCCGGAGACGGCGAGCAGCAGGATTGCGTCGCTGGCCAGCCAAGGTGCGAGGGCGGTGTCGAGGGCGCGACGAATCCGGGGGTCGGGATCGTCGCGCGGGCCGCTCACGCCGCGCAGCGTGCGCGCTTCTGCTCGCGCGCCACGCTCTGGCGCACGGTCGAGCCCGCGGCGGGGAACTTGCGGTCGAGCTCGGCCAGCGTCGCGCAGGCCTGCTCTCGGGCGCCCAGGGCGTTCAGCGAGACGCCGAGCTTGAGCATCGCCTCCGGCGCCTGGGGCGAGCGGGCGTAGTCGGTCGAGACCTTCAGGAACTGCTCGGCCGCCTCGCGGTTGCGGTTGCGCTGCAGGTAGCTCTCGCCGAGCCAGTAGGTCGCCGCCGGCACGTGGCCGTCGCGCGGGTGCGACTGGATGAACTGGCGGAAGGACATCTCCGCCTGCTCGTAGCGCTTCTCGCGGATGTGCCCGACGGCCGCCTCGTAGTCGCTGGTCGCGTCGCCCGAGCCGGTGGCCGCGACGCTCGCCGGCGCGCGCGCCGGGTTCGGCAGCGCGCCGGTGGTGCCGACGCGGGCGGGCGGCGACAGGTCGACGGGCTCGTCGTAGCCGGGAGCGCCCCGCGTCTCGGCATCCTCGCCGTCGTCGATCGCCGGCTCCGGCAGGCGCCGGGTCTGCGCCATCGGCGCGGCCGGGGCGGGCGCGGCGACCGGAGCGGAGGGCTGGGCGGCGCCGAGCTGCATCGGCGCGCCGGGGCGGCCCGGGTTCTGCTCGGGGTCGAAGGCGTCGCCGCGCTTCTGCGGGCGGGGGGCGCCCGGGTTGCCGCCGTTGACGGCGCCGGCCGGCTCCCGGCTCGGCGCGGGCGCGGACTTGCCGCCGCCCTTCTCGTTCAGGCGGAACTCGACGTCCTCCTGGAACTTCCGAAGCTGCTCCTTGAGCTGCCGGTTCTCGTATTGCAGCGTCTCGATCTGCCCGGCCATCAGCCGGGACTGGTTCTCGATCCGGTTGAGGCGCACGACGAATTCGGAGGCGTCCTGCGCCGCGGCCGGGGCGGCGAGGCTGAAGGCGGCACAGGAGGCGAGAAGCAGGCGGCGGAGCATGGTGGCACCGGTCGTGACAGGGAGCGCGCAAGGTCGGCGCGAGGCCGGTAGCAGATGCCGCCCAGCGCGGCAAAGTTAAGGCGATGTCGGCTTCGGGCTCATCGAGCCGCGCGGTGAGATGCGGGCCTCCAGGATCGGCCGCACGCGGCGGCGCACGGGAGATTCGCGCCGTTCCGCGGCGCGTCGCCCTGGGCGCGGCCGCCCCGGAGGTTGCCGCCGCGACCGGCCCGGTGTGAGGTGCGGCCCGCGGAATCGCGAACGGCCGGATGCGGAGTTCACATGCCCCAGGAACGGATCATCGTAGAAGCGACGGCCTCCGCACCGGTCGGCGTCGTCTGGGACGCCTACACGACGCCGGACCAGATCACGCAGTGGAATTTCGCGTCCGACGACTGGCATTGTCCGACGGCGACCGTCGACCTTCGGGAAGGCGGCACGTTCACCTCGCGCATGGAGGCAAAGGACGGCAGCATGGGCTTCGATTTCGCGGGCACCTACACCAGGATCGTCCCGAACGAACGGATCGAATACGCGTTCGGCGACCGTCATGCGGTGGTCGCGTTCACCGCGTTGGGCGAGCGGACCGGCGTGAAGGTCGCGTTCGATCCCGAGACCCGTTTTCCCATCGAGCAGCAGCGCAGCGGCTGGGCCGCCATCCTCGGCAACCTCTGCCGACACGTCGCGAGAGGTTGACCTGCGCCGGACGGGTCGGCTGGACGCGTCGTGGCGGGTGCCGCCCCCACCGCTCACCCCGGGGCGGCCGCCTGAGGGGGCCGCGGGGTGGCGAAGGCGGGATGCGGGGTCGTCCGGTGACGAAGGTCGCGCCTGCCGGTCAGCTTCCGGCGCCGCGGTCGAGCACCGTCACGGCGCGGCGGTTCTGCGACCAGCACGAGATGTCGTTGCAGACCGCGACCGGGCGCTCCTTGCCGTAGGAGACGGTGCGCATCCGGCCGGCACCGATGCCGCGGGAGGCGAGGTAGTCGTTCACGGCCTGCGCGCGGCGGGCGCCGAGCGAGAAGTTGTACTCGCGGGTGCCGCGCTCGTCGGCATGGCCCTCGATGAGGAAGCTGTAGCGCGGGTAGCGCTGCAGCCAGGCCGCCTGCTTGTCGAGGGTGCCGGTGGCGGTGGGCGTCAGGTCGGTCGAGTCGGACTCGAAGAACACCCGGTCGCCGATGTTCACGACGAAGTCCTGCGCGCTGCCCGGCGTCGAGGCGCCGCCGCCGAAGGCCGAGGCGTCGGCGAGGTCCTTGTCGCTGCTGCAGGCCGAGACCGCGAGGCCGGCGCAGAGGGCGAGGCCCAGGGAGAGGGTGCGCAGGGAAAGGGTGCGCAGGGAGGCGGCGCGGAAGCGCGCGGATCGGGGCATGTCTGTCACTCCACGAGCGGACTTGAGGTGCGCCGGCCCGGCGCGGGTCGCGGCGAGTTGGGCGCGTTGAGGTCCGCGCGTTCAAACGAGATTGGGCTTTAGGCCGATCGGGTTAAGCGAAGGTTCCATCAAGCTTGACGCGAGGTTTCCAACACGGCCCATCCGCCGCCGATGTGTCGTTGCGCACGCCGGACCGAGCCTGTCGCCCGGCGCGTCGCCGGCCCCGTCAGGCGCTCCCAATGCGGCGGTCGCGCGGCCCGGTCGGCACGGCGCGCCGAATTCGGGCGCGGCGTTGCGGCGGCGCAACATCGTCGCTCGCCGAGACGGGCCGAGCAGGCCTCGAGCCCGGGCGCCTTCACCGAGCGTTAACCGCCTTGGCCCCCAAGCTCGCGCACCGACCGCCGGATCGACCGCGATGCCTTCCGCCCAGAACGTGCTCATTGTCGAGGACAGCTACCTGCTCCTCGAGATCATCGCCTCGCTCTGCGCGACCCAGGGCATCGGCGTGGTCGAGGCGTCGAGCGGCGAGGCCGCGCTGACGATCCTGCGCGAGCGCGGCCGCGCGATCGACTGTCTGTTCACCGACATTCGCCTGCCCGGCCTGATCGACGGCTGGAGCGTGGCCGAGGCCTTCCGCGCGCTGCATCCCGACCGGCCGGTGGTCTACACCTCGACGGCCCCCGCCCTGCCCCCGCGGGCCGTCGGCGGCAGCCTGTACCTGCGCAAGCCGTTCCAGATCCGCGACGTCGAGCAGGTGGTGCGGATGATGGCGCGGGGCCGCCTCGACGCGCCGGTCCGCGCGGCGGTGTGACCGCAGGGCGTTCGCACGGACGAACCAGGCGCCTCGCCCCGGGCGCCGCCGGCTCACGCCGCGCGGAACATCGCCACGATCTCCGGCGCGGCGATCCAGGCCTCGACCCGGGCGCAGGCGAGGTCGCCGGGCTCGGCCGCGTCGTAGAGCGCGAAGCTCGCCGCGAGGAAGCCGGGCAGGTCGTAGAGGTCCGGGAAGGCGTCGCCGCGGGGCTTGGTCTTGAACAGGTACGAGCCGGTCAACCCGTAGACCTCGGCGATCGGCGGGTAGACCGGCCAGACCACGTCGCGGGCGAGCTCGTCGCCGAGGTAGTCCTCGATCTCCACCGGCTCCGGCGTGAAGCCGCTCTCGACGAGCAGGCGCCGGGCGATGTCGGCGATCACGAAGACCTTCGGGTGGTTGATCACGTGCATGAACGCGCCGCGCCGGCCCCAGCGGCTCATCTCGCGCTCCAGCCCGAAGCCGACCATGGCCCCGCCGCCGACCAGCTCGCGCACCGCCGGCTCCCACTGGTCGAGGTAGCCGAGCCGGCGGAAGACGTCTTCGCGGAACAACCGCTCCGTCTGGGCCGCGGTGAGGCCGAGGCGGTGGGCGCACAGGGCGATGGCCGAGTGGTACTGCCCCAGCGGCGAGCGCGCGAGCTTCAGCGCCGCCAGGTCCTCGACCCGGCCGGCGTAGACCATGTCCGGGTGGAAGGCCGAGAACACGATCGTCGGGAACATCCGGGTGCGCGGGTCGCGGCGGCGGAGCACCGTGATGTCGCCCCCCGGGAGCAGACCGGCCGGAAACAGCTGCGAGAACACGTGGTCGCTGGAGGCGAGCGTCGAGACCAGGCCGTCGATGTGGCCGTGGTCGCGCCCGAGCGTTCCCATCGGCAGGAAGCGGACGGGGCTGTCGGGCGCCAGGAGCCGCATCGCCTGGGCCACCCCGCGGGCCTGGCAGTTGCCGAGCACCGCGATCCGTGGTCCGCGGCGGCCCGCGTCGGCGGCGGGCTTGGCGCGCCACGGTGTCGCCCAGGATGGCGGCGACAACGAGAACGCGCCGCGGGCGCGCCTGGGCAGATCGGACAGGGCCACGTTCGCGCCGGGTGCATCGGGTGGGGCTAAGAATCTCGGGACGCATCGCCGAGGCGGACGCGCCGGAGGTCGGAGGAAGGGTCCAAAAGATGACGGCCAACCCCTATAGCGGTCTACCGGCCGAGCGTTTCTGGCGCAAGGTCGTGACCAACGTCGCCCCGTTCGCGGTCGATCCGCGGCCGCGCGCCCCCTTCTCCATCGGCCAGGGCGACAAGGTCGCCACCGGCGGATCGTGCTTCGCCCAGCGCGTCGCCGAGGCTCTTCGAGCGGAGGGCTTCAACTACTACGTGACGGAGCCCGCCCCCGAGGGCACCGCCCGCGCGGAGGCCGACGCGCGCCAGTTCGGCACCTTCTCGGCCCGCTACGGCAACCTCTACTACACGCGCCAGTTCGTGCAGCTGTTCGACCGCGCCTACGGCCGGTTCGAGCCCGAATTGAAGGCGTGGCTGCGCGAGGACGGCCGCTACGTCGACCCGTTCCGCCCCACCGTCGAGCCCGCGGGCTTCCCCGACGAGGCCGCGGTGGTGGCCGCCCGCGACGCGCATCTGGCCGAGGTGCGCCGCCTGTTCGAGACGCTGGACGTGTTCGTGCTGACGCTGGGCCTCACCGAGGGCTGGCGCTGGCGCGCCGACGGGGCCGCCCTGCCGCTGGCCCCGGGCGTCGCCGGCGGCACCTACGATCCGGCGCTCTACGAATGCGTCAACGCCGGCGCGGCCGAGGTGCTCGCCGACCTGCAGGGCTTCCTCGAACGGCTCTGGAGCGTGAACGCTTCGGCCCGCATCATCCTCACGGTCTCGCCGGTGCCGATGATCGCCACCTTCATGGACCGGCACGTGATGGAATCGAACAGCTACTCGAAGTCGGTGCTGCGGGTGGCGGCGGGCGAGGCCTGCGCCTCCGGCGACCCGCGGGCGGTGTACTTCCCCGCCTACGACATCGTCACCAGCAACGTGAACGCGGGGCGCTACTACAACGACGACCTGCGCACCATCAACGACGCGGGCGTGCGCCACGTGATGCGCTCGTTCCTCGCCACCTTCGCGGCCGACCGCACCACCCCGGCCCCGGTGCAGGCCGCCCACGACTTCGCCGCGGAATACGAGGGCACGGCGGGCGTGATCTGCGACGAGGAGCAGATCGAACGCAGCGTGGCGTGAGGCGAAATCAGGACACGCCGACCGGCCCCCTCTCCCGAATGGGAGAGGGTTGGGGTGAGGGGGGCGACATGTCCGGAAAGACCTCGCCCCTCACCCTGTCCCTCTCCCGAACGGGAGAGGGGACCCGCGCTCCATCCGTCCGGGGCGCCGCGGCCTACTGCAGGTGCTTCGTGTAGATCTCGCCCGCCGCCGCCTTGATCTCGGCCCCGCACTCGCGGCCGATCCGGGCCGCGTCGGCGACCGGGCCCGAGCGGGAGGCGGCCCAATGGCGGCTGCCGTCGGGGAGGAACAGCAGGCCGTTGAGGCTGAGCGTGTCGCCCTCGATCCGCGCCAGCGCCGCGATCGGCGTGCGGCAGGAGCCGTCGAGCTCGGCCAGCAGCGCCCGCTCGGCGCCGATGGCGGTGGTGGTGCGGGCGCAGGCCAACGGGGCCAGCAGCGCGTGGATCTCGGCGTCGCCTTCGCGGGCCTCGATGCCCAGCGCCCCTTGGGCCACCGCCGGCAGCATCTCCTCGACCGAGAGCACCGAGCGCGCCATGCCCTCCAGGCCGAGGCGCTCGAGGCCGGCGAGCGCCAGCAGCGTCGCGTCGCACTCGCCGGCCTCGAGCTTGCGCATGCGGGTGTTGGCGTTGCCGCGCAGCGGCACGATCCGCAGGTCCGGCCGGCGCATCAGCACCTGCGCCGCGCGCCGGAGCGAGGAGGTGCCGACGCGCGCGCCCTCGGGCAGTTCCGCGAACCCGGAGGCCCGCGGCGACAGGAAGGCGTCGCGCGGGTCGTCGCGCGCCAGGATGCAGGCGATGACCAGCCCCTCGGGCAGCCAGGTCTCGACGTCCTTCATCGAGTGGACGGCGACATCCACCTCGTCGGAGAACAGCGCCTGCTCCAATTCCTTGGTGAACAGCCCCTTGCCGCCGATCTCGGAGAGCGGCCGGTCCAGGATCTTGTCCGCCACGGTGGTGACGACGACCAGCTCGGTCTCGAGGCCGGGGTTGGCCGCCACGATCTTGTCGCGGACCATGCCGGTCTGCGCGAGCGCCATCGGGCTACCGCGGGTGCCGATGCGGAGGGGACGCTGGATCATGTGCTTCTTGTCTCGCCCGAGCTTTGCGCGAGCATCGTTGCGGGACGACGTGGGCGCAAGCTCTGTCGATGCTTCGGGACCGATCACTCCGCAGGAAGCGCGGGTCGCCTCTCCCGTTCGGGAGAGGGGGCGCGTCGAGCGATCCGTCAGAACGCCTTCAGCACCCGCTCGGTGTGCTCCACCGCGGGCGGGCTCGCGAAGCACGGGGAGACGATGGCGCGGTAATCCTGCCAAGCTTGCGAGCCGGTGAAGTCCTTGGTGTGGGCCTCCAGCGTCTCCCACTCGATCAGCAGGCGGTAGCGCTGCGGATGCTCGACCGAGCGCCGCACGTCGAAGCTGCGGCAGCCGGCGGCGACCCGGAAGATCTCGGCGGCCCGACTGATGCCGGCCTCGAACTCGGCCTCCATGCCGGGCTTGATCTCGACCTGCGCGATTTCGAGGATCATTCGTGTCACGTCCTTGTGCGGAAAAAACCTATTGGAGCGGGCGGCCGAGCTTGCGCGCGAGGATCCGCTGCGGGCTCGTCTCCGGGTCGGCCTGGGCGGAGACCGGCAGGTAGGCGGTCTGCTCCAGCATGTAGCGGCCGCCCATGGCCCCGTGCATGACGAGGTCGGAGAAGGTCACCCAGGTCTGGCCGGGCTGGAATTCCACGTCGGCCTGGGGGGCGTTCGCCTGGTAGCCTTCGTCCTGCTTCAGGGCGTCGTGCAGGTGCAGCATCAGGTGGTCGTATTCCGAGCGCCGCGCCTTGGTGATGCGGAGCGCCGCCAGCAGGCGCGCCGAGAGCGGCGAATAGCCCGGGAGCTTGGGCAGGAACTTGTCGGCCATCGAGCCGAAATCCTCGCCCACCCGCCACAGGCGCGGCTGGCCGCTCGGGTTGATGTTGCGGAACACCCGCAGGATGCGCTTCTCGCCGATCGGGTTCGAGGGGAAGGCGTCGACGTGCAGGCGGGTGTCGTCGCGGCGCCAGCTCATCTTGCGCCGGTCCACGTCGAAGGGCCGGTACGAGGTGCCGGCGAGGCTGATCCGGTCGGCATATTCCGGCAGGTGGCGCGCGATCAGCGCTTCGGCGAAACCGCGATAGCGCACCAGCAGCCGGCGCAGGGCCTCCTGCTCCTCCGGCGTGCCGGCGGCGCCCCGGAGGCTCGCCGCCTCGCCGCGGATGTTGACGTTCTTGGCCTTGCCGTCGGCGAACGGGCGCTCGGTGAAGCGCCGCTCGAAGTCGCTGAACGGGAAGTCGAGATCGGGGAACATCAGCACCGCGCCGCCTTCGAGCGCCGCGGCGAGCGAGCCGTTCGCGGCGGATCCCGCAGCGGGGACGGTGAGGATCGGGCTGATCATGCGGGTCGCGTGTCCTGTCGCGTGGCCGGCTTCGCGGGTCCGCGGGTTTAGCCGACGCCCGCGGGAAGGGCCAGCCGCGGCGGTTTTCCGGTGGATGACGGCACCTGCGTCCTGTCATCCCGGGATGCCGCAACCGGAACGCCTTGCGCAACCGATGCCGAGGCGGCACGTTCTCCCCCTGTTCCGGGCGGTCTCGCCCGCGCAAGGATCATTCGCCGATGGCGACGCTGAAGGAATTCGAGGAGTCGCTGCGCGAGCACGGCATGAACATGGCGCTCGCGCTGCTGGAGCGCCTGCGCGAGCGCGACCGCGCCACCCGCACGGTGAAGCCCGCCCGCCGGCTGACCGGGCAGAAGATGACGCCGGAACTCGCCCACGCCATCCTCGACCTGCACGCCTCCACCGGGATGACCCAGCAGGAGATCGCCTTCAAGGTCGGCGTGAACCAGGGGCGGGTCAACGAGGTGATCAAGCGCGGCAAGTGGCTCGACGGCGATCCGCACGCCCCCGAGGCGGTGGCCCGCGACAAGGCGCTCGCCCGCCTGCGCGGCGAGCCGACGGCGCGCAAGGCGCCCACGGTGAAGCGCGCGTCGGGCAAGAGCATCCCGGTCAAGGCCAAGACCGCCCCCGCGCCGCGGCGCAACCAGGGGCAGCTGGCGTTCGGCGACCTCTGAGCCGTTCGGCCGGGGTCGAAACGCAACCGGCTCGACGACGTGACCAAGGGTTTGCGACGGTGCGCAAGCCTTGACCGCCTCGCTCGGACGATGACCTTATCGACGGCATGGAACCGCTTCCCGACCCCGTCGAACGCGCCCGCGCTTCAGGCTCCGGCGCTCCCCCGGAAGGCGGCTTCTCGGCCCTGACGCCGGAGCTGTCCGTCAGCGATCTCGATGCGAGCCTGCGGTTCTGGTGCGACCTGCTCGGGTTCGCCGTCGCCTACGATCGCCCGGCCGCCCGCTTCGCCTATCTCACGCGGGGCAGAGCCCAGATCATGCTGTGTCAGCTGAACGGTCGCTGGTCGACGGGCGTCCTGGATCGTCCCTACGGCCGGGGGGTGAACTTCCAGATCATGGTCGACCGGCTGGACCCGATCCTGGCCGCGCTCGAGACCGCGCGCTGGCCGCTGTTCGATGAGCCGAGGGAGGCCTGGTATCGGACAGGTCCGATCGAGGCCGGCCAACGAGAGTTCCTCGTCCAAGACCCCGACGGATATCTCGTGCGCCTCGCCGAGAGTCTCGGGCACCGGAAACCCGAGTGACGTCCATTCTCCGGCCGGGCCGCCATTCTCGCGATCAAGCTGATCGTGTTCGCCCCTAATCCGTCAGGTCGGGGCTCAAGTCCTTCGGCCGCACGAAGCGCTCCAGGCGGCCGTTGCGGCCGACCTCGCTCCAATGCGCCACGTCGAACTCGATCACCGCCAGCGCCGCCGTGGGGAAGCCCTGCGCGAGGCGCTTCTGCGCGGCGCGCGCGCCCTCCGCCACCAGCATGTCGGCGAGCGCCTCGGTGCCGGGGTTGTGGCCCACGAGGATCAAGGTGTCGGCCGTGTCGGGGCTTTCGCGGACGGCCGCAAGCAGCGCGGCGGGCGGGGCCTCGTAGATCGTCTCGACGATGCGCACGCGCACCGCGTCGAGGGCGGTCGCCACCGCCTCCCAGGTTTCCCGCGTGCGCTTCGACGGCGAGACCAGGGCGAGGTCCGGCTTCAGGCCTTCGCTCGCGAGGTAGGCGCCCATCCGCGGCGCGGCCTCGCGGCCGCGGGCGTCGAGGGGCCGGTCGATGTCGGAGACGCCCGGCGGCCGGTCGGACTTGGCGTGGCGCAGGAGCAGCAGGCGGCGCATCAGGCGAATCCGACGATCGGGTGCGGGGTGTAGAGCGCTTCGAGGCCCTGCGTCTCCTCCGGCGTCAGCACGAGGTCGAGGGCGGCGACCGCGTCGGTGAGGTGGCCCCCCTTCGAGGCGCCGACGATCGGGGCGGCGACCTCGGGCTTGGCCGCGACCCAGGCGAGGGCCACCTGCGCGCGCGGCACGCCGCGGGCCTTCGCGATCTCGGCGACCTTGGCGATGATCGCCTCGTCCGCCGCGGCGGCCGCGTCGTAGAGGCCCTTGCCGACGGCGTCGCTGTCCTGGCGCGCGGTGGTGGAATCGGGGTCGCGGGTCAGCCGCCCGCGGGCGAGCGGGCTCCAGGGCAGCACGGCGATCCCCTGGTCGCGGCAGAGCGGCAGCATCTCGCGCTCCTCCTCGCGATGCAGCAGGTTGACGTGGTTCTGCATGGTCGCGAACCGCGTCCAGCCATGGAGGTCCGCGGTGTAGAGCGCCTTCGAGAACTGCCACGCGTACATCGACGAGGCGCCGAGATACCGCGCCTTGCCGGCCTTCACCACGTCGTGCAGCGCCTCGAGCGTCACCTCGATCGGGGTGTCGTAGTCCCAGCGGTGGATCTGGAACAGGTCGACGTGGTCCATGCCGAGCCGCTTCAGGCTGGCGTCGATCGCGGAAAAGATCGCTTTTCGCGAGAGGCCGCCGGCGTTCGGCTGGTCCTTGAGCGGGAAGTAGCACTTCGTCGCGACGACGAGGCTGTCGCGGTCGCCGTAATCCTTCAGCGCCCGCCCGACGATCTCCTCGCTGGTGCCGTCGGAATAGTAGTTGGCCGTGTCGAAGAAGTTGATGCCGAGGTCGAGCGCCTGGTGGATCAGCGGACGGCTCTCGTCCTCCGGCAGCGTCCAGGGATGGGGCCCGCGCTCAGGGATGCCGTAGGTCATGCAGCCGAGGCAGAGGGCGGACACGTCGAGGCCGGTGCGGCCGAGCTTTTTCATCTTCATGCGGCGCGATCTGAGTGAGTGCGATACGATGGACAGAGCGGGATGCGTCTTTCGCGGGTCCGACGCGCGGCCCCCTCTCCTCGCACGCGGGAAGAGGCCTGCAGGCACCGCGTCGTGCCTGCAGGAAGCAGAGGCGAAGCCGCAGCGGCGGTGAGGGGGCTTCGACGAACGAGCCTCCTCCGTCCACCCCCCCCTCACCCTCGGCTGCCGCCTCGCCGTGCTCCCCGACAAGGGGGAGACACGGCCCTCTCCCCGCAGGCGGGGCGAGGGGATGCATGGGGGTCGGTCCGCCCGGGACCAGGAAGGAGGACGCCGAAACGGCGCCTCAGCCCCCGCGCCCCTCGCGCCGCATCATGAAGGCCAGCTTCTCGAACAGGCTGACGTCCTGCTCGTTCTTGAGCAGCGCCCCGTGCAGCGGCGGGATCAGCTTGCGGGCATTGGTCTCGCGCAGCGTCTCGGGATCGACGTCCTCCGAGACGAGGAGCTTGAGCCAGTCGAGGAGTTCCGAGGTCGAGGGCTTCTTCTTGAGGCCCGGCACCTCGCGGGTCTCCAGGAACACCCGCAGCGCCTCCTCGACGAGGCGGTGCTTGATGCCGGGATAGTGCACGTCGACGATCGATTGCAGCGTCTGCGCGTCCGGGAACTTGATGTAGTGGAAGAAGCACCGGCGCAGGAACGCGTCCGGCAGCTCCTTCTCGTTGTTCGAAGTGATGATCACCACCGGGCGGCGATCCGCCCGCACCGTCTCGCCGGTCTCGTAGACGAAGAACTCCATGCGATCGAGCTCGGTGAGCAGGTCGTTCGGGAACTCGATGTCGGCCTTGTCGATCTCGTCGATCAAGAGCACCGGGCGCTCGTCGGCGGTGAAGGCCTCCCACAGCTTGCCGCGGCGGATGTAGTTCGCAATGTCCGAGACCCGCGGGTCGCCGAGCTGCGAGTCGCGCAGGCGCGAGACCGCGTCGTACTCGTACAGGCCCTGCTGCGCCTTGGTGGTCGACTTCACGTTCCACGTGAGGAGCCGGGCGCCGAGGCCCTTGGCGATCTCCTCGGCCAGCACCGTCTTGCCGGTGCCGGGCTCGCCCTTCACCAGCAGCGGCCGCTCGAGCACGATGGCGGCGTTGACGGCCGCCGTCAGGTCGGGCGTCGCGACGTAGGACTCGGTTCCGGTGAAGCGCATCGAGCTGTTTCGTCCTGGCGGGCCGGCGCGGCCGACCCGTCCGACATAGGGCGCAAAGCCGGTCGCGAGCAACGCCCCTCGGTGATCGCTCAAAAAGCGATCATCTTGGGCTTCTTGCCGGCCTCGATCGCCGGCGCCCGCCTCCGCGGGCTTAGGCTTCCGCTCCGCTCGACGCATGCCCGGACATCCGTCCGGGCAAGCCCGCCGCTCCGCGCGGCGCTCTTCGCGCCGAAGACGTCGCCCTCCCTGGTCGTTTACCGGTCGGCCTTCTCGCCGGCGGTGGACAGCTCGATGTAGCGCAGGGTCGTCGGGCGGACGAGCTCGCGCACCTTGGCGGCCATGCCCTCCTCCTCCTTCAGCGATTGCTGGAAGGCGGCGGCATGCCCCTGCTGGCCGGCGGCCTCGCCGATCGCGAGCAGCGAGGTGTAGGCCGCGATCTCGAAGTTCTCGAAGGCGTGGTTGGCGTAGGCGTTCTTCAGGATCTCGTCCTGGGCCGGCGCGTGCCCGAGCGCCATCATGTTGCCGACGAAGCCGAGGAACCCCTCCTTCAGCGCGGACGAGCTCTCGGCCAGGCTGTGCAGCGCCTCCTCCAGGCGTGTGCGCTGGCCGTGGGTCTCGTCGATGTGGCGGCGGAGCGCCGCCTCCATCTCGGGATAGTTCTGCAGCCGTTCGACCTGGCGCTCCATGATCTGGAGCGCCTGCATCTCCAGGGCGTGGGTGTTCTTCAGAGCCGTGACGTAGATGTCGCGCGTGTCGAGGGCCATCGTGCATCTCCTGAGCGGCGGCCGGAACGTCGGCCTGGGATCAGGGGGAAGACCCGGCGAACACCGGCCAAGTTTCCGGCCGAGCGCGCGGGCGTTCAGTGTGACGCAGGGGGGGTGGATCGCGCGAAGCACCGCGTGGTCCCCTCTCCCGAACGGGAGAGGGGACCCGTGCCTTGCTCGGGACGCGTGGCGAGGCGTCCGCATCCAGGAACCGCTGCGGGGAGAGGGACGAGCCCGCCCCTCAGGCGAGCAGGGTGTCCGACGGCTCGCTGTCGGACGGCCGGTCGTCCTCGGAGCTGGCCGGCGGCGTCTCGATCACCGGCTCGACCGCGGCGGCGACCGGCTCCGAGCGGATCGTCACGGTGTCGCCCTCGATGGAGAAGCTCACGGTCATGGCGGCGGCGCGGGCCACGAGGCCGGCGTAGTAGGGCAGGATGCCGTGGGCGTCGACGACGCCGTTCTCGGGCGTGCCGGCGATCAGCGCCTCGACATGGGGCGGGATGCGGGCGTGCGAGCCCTTGGCGACCAGCACCAGGGTCGGGGCCTCGCCGTCGCCCGTGACCTTGACGTCGAGGAGGCCGCCGCGCGGGATCGCGCCGGTGGAAATCATCACGAGGTTCAAGAGCAGCTTGACCTTGTTCTTGGGGAAGAGCGCCACCGGCGCGCTCCAGCTGAGCTGGGTCTTCTCGTCGGAGAACATGCCGCGGGAGACCTTCTCCGCGTCGGCGAGGTCGATCGAGGCCCCGGCCGAGCCCGCCGCGCCGAACGCGATCCGGGCGAATTGCAGCCGGGCGGAGGCGTGGCGCGCGCTCTTGCGGATCAGGTCGAGGGCGAACTCGCGCATCGACTCGTCCTGGTCGTCCTCCAGCACCTCGAGACCGTTCACGATCGCGCCCACGGGGCTGATCACGTCGTGGCAGACGCGGGAGCACAGCAGCGCGGAGAGGTCGAGGGCGTCGAGGGTCACGGCATTCATGGCACGCTCCGGGCGTTTTCTTCGGACTTGGTCTTCGGACTTGGTCGTCCGGCTTGGCGACGCGGAACCCGGCCGCCGCGGCGGCCCGCCCGAACGGATAGACGCCACATCCGGCTTTGCAAAGGGTTACGGGGGGCGGCGCGCGGCCCCGGACGCGCGAGCGCTGGGGGGCCGCCATCATCCGCAACGCCCCCCGTCGCAGCTCGTCAGGTCCGATAGAACAGCACCCGGCCGTCCGCCCGGATCTGGAGCAGGGCGTCGAACTCCCGCACGTTGCGGGTCAGCACGGCGAACCCGTGCTTCATCGCCTGGACGAAGAGCACGCAGTCGTGGAGGGCCTTCATGCGCTCGGGCTTGCCGTAGCCCTGAACGCGCGCGAGCAGGCCGGCATACACGGCGGCCTGGCCGAGGACGTCCATGTCCGGCACGAACAGGCGATGCGCCGGCATGGCCTCGACGGCCGCCTCGATCGCCGCGACGGCGGCTGGGGTCCGCGCGTCGCCCGGATCGAGCACGCCCACCGCATGCAGGAGTTCCTGCACGGCGACGGCGCTGTGGTTCACCGGCCGGATCGCGAGCAGGTCCTCGACGACGGCGGGCGCCTTGCCCTGCATCTGGTCGATGTAGACGCAGGTATCGAGGAGAAGCCCGTTCCCGGCCGACGCGTCGGGTCCGAGGAACGGAAGCGCGTCGTCGGGGCGGCGGGCGAGGGTCCGCGCCGCAGCGCGCCGCCTGACGCGTTCGGCGGACCGGAAGTCGAACGCCACGGTTTAGAAATCGAGATCGAGGCTCGGATCGACCGTGCCCCGCAGCCCCCGGAACGTGTCGGCGAAGTCGTCCTCGATCGCCAGGTTCGCCAGGGCGAACTCCACGAGCTCGGTGTCCGAGCGGATACCGGTGCGCGCCTTCGCGCGCTCGATCAGCTCCGGCGACACGCGCCCCGAGATGCGACCGCCCTTCCGCGCGATCAGGCCGCTTTCCTGCGCGCGGGCCAGCACCGCCTGGACCTTCGATCGGGAGGTCGCGGCGGCCTCGATCGCGGGCGACCGCTCGGGCCGGATCGAACCGGCGGGTCGGTGCGGGTGCGGCTCGGATCGGCTCGCCATCGGGATGCTCGCCCTGCGTTCAACGATTTGCGATTTCGATCACCATACGGCCGGGGGCGACCCCGGGCAATCGATGCGACGAGCGGACGACGCTCACTCCAGCCGCACCACGACGCTGTCGCTCGCCCCCGTCGCGTCGAGGACCGAGATGCGGGCGAAGCCGGCGCCGTCGGGGACCCATTCGGACTGGCGCCGGGCGGAAGCCGCCACCGGCTTCCCGCCGACCATCCAGGTCAGCGGCGGCACGCCGCCGAGCGCCTTGAGGGCGAGGCGGGCCTGCTGCGCAGGGTCCCCCTTCAGGTCCTGCAGCCCGAGATCGATGCGGGCGCCGTCGGGCGGGTAGGCGATCTTGAGGGGCGCCGCGTCGGCCGCCGCCAGGGTCTTGGGCGCGTCGCGGCGGATGTGACGGAGCGGCGGCGGCAGGGCGGCCGAGGTGGCGACGAGCGCGTCGCGCGGCTGGGCCACCGGCTCGGGCTCGCCGCCGAAGCGCGAGAACGCGTCGAACAGGATCGGCGCCGCGACGGCGCGGCCGACCAGCCCCGGCACCGCCGCCCCGTCCGGCCGCCCGACCCAGACCGCGATCGTCACGCGCCGGTCGAAGCCCGCAGCCCAGGCGTCGCGATAGCCGAACGAGGTGCCGGTCTTGTAGGCGATGCGGCCGGGCAGCGCGTTCTCGGGGGGCGGCGCGCCGCGCAGGATGTCGGCGACGTACCAGGCGGCCACCGGCTCGGCGACGCGGCGGGCGGAGTCGGCAGGCGGCGGCCGGTCGGCGCGGCGCATCAGCTCCGGCATGGCGCCGCCGCGGGCCAGCCCGGCATAGAGCCGGGCGAGGTCGGTCAGCGTGATCCCCAGGCCGCCGAGCGCCACCGGCAGCCCCGGCGCGGCGTCGCGCGGCAGCAGGATCGTAGCGCCCGCCGCCCGCAGACGGGCGATGAACCGGGCAGGCCCCACCGCCTCCATCAGCGCGACGGCGGGCACGTTGAGCGAAAGCTGCAGCGCGCGGCGCGCGGTGACGGTGCCCTGGTAGGTCAGGTCGAAGTTCTCGGGGGCGTAGGACGCGGCGTAGCGGGCCGGACGGTCGTCGAGCAGTGTCTCGGGATGCGCCAGCCCGCTCTCGAAGGCCTGCGCGTAGATGAAGGGCTTTAGGGCCGAGCCCGGCGAGCGCACGGCCAGCGTCATGTCGATGGCGCCGCGGCGCGCGGCGTCGCGGTAGCCGGCGCTGCCGACCTGGGCGAGCACCGCGCCGGTGCGGTTGTCGATCGCGAGGATCGCCGCCGAGAGGCCGGGGCCGGCCCCTTGCGCCCGCTCCGCGGCGAGCTGCTCGAGGCTCGCCTGGAGGCGGCCGTCCAGCGTCAGGCGCAGCACCGCCGCGCCCGGGTCGGCGGCCACCGCCTCCTCGGCCGCGTGCGCCGCCACCATCGGGAACGGGCGCCGCCGGTCCGGCACCGGCTCGGCCTTGGCGGCGGCGGCCTCGGCGCGGGTGATCGCGCCGCGGGCGGCGGCGATGTCGAGCACGCGGTCCCGCGCCCGCCGGGCGGTGTCGGCGAACCGGTCCGGCCGGCGGGTCTCGGGCGCCTGCGGCAGGGCGACGAGGAGGGCGGATTCGGCGAACGACAGGCGGGCGGGCTCGCGCCCGAAATAGGCGAGCGCCGCCGCCCGCACCCCCTCGACCGGGCCGCCATAGGGGGCGAGCGCGAGGTAGAGGTCGAGCACGCCGGCCTTGCCGAAGCGGCGCTCCAGCTCGACCGCGCGGACCATCTGCCGGAGCTTCGCGGCGAGCGAGCGCTCGGGGCGCGGCTCGACGAGGCGGGCGACCTGCATCGACAGGGTCGAGCCGCCGGAGACGATCCGTCCGTGCGCCAGCCATTGCCAGGCGGCCCGGAGCGTCGCCGCCGGGTCGATGCCGGGATGGTCGGCGAAGCGCCGGTCCTCGTAGGCCGTGAGCATCGTGAGATAGCGCGGGTCGACGGAGGCCGCCCGCACCGGCAGCCGCCAGCGCCCGTCCGGGGTGGCGAACGGGCGCAGCAGGGTGTCGCGCGCGTCGACGACGATGGTCGAGCGGAGGTCAGCCTGCGTCAGGTCGAGGGGCGGTAGCGTCGCCGCGAAGCGCCAGAGGGCGAGGAGGGGAACCGCCGCCACGACGACGAGGAGCGCGAGGCCGGCAAGCGGCCATCGTCGGGTGGGTCGGGCCCGCGCGGATGCCGGACCACCCGCAGGCCCCCTCTCCCGTTCGGAAGAGGGTTGGGGTGAGGGATGAGAACTGTCCGGAGAGGTCACGCCCCTCACCCCAGCCCTCTCCCCATGGGAGAGGGAGCCGCGCGCGCCACCGGGTCTCGCTCGTCCGCCATCCCTACTTCGCCGCCCCGATCTCGACGGAGCCGAACGCGGTGCGGCCGAAGCGTTCGGGGCGGTACATGTCCTCGATCGTCGCGGCCGGGTGGACGTAGGTGCCCGGCGAGACCGCGCGCACGGTGTAGGCGGCGGTGAAGAAGGCCGATTGCTCGGGGGTGCGGTCGTAGGCGGCCACGAAGCGGTCGTCTCGGAACTCGGTGTGGACCGGCTGCACGTCGGACTTCGCGAAGGCCAGGCCGCTGAGCCCGTCGGCGTCGAGGAGCTTCGGGTTGTCGATCTCGAGGCCTGCGGGCAGGCGGTCGACCAGCAGCAGGCGGCCGGCGCTGGCCTTGGCCTCCGTCACCTTCAACACCACCACGAGGCGGTCGTTCTGGCGGATGCCGCGGGCGGGGTCGACGACGCTTCCGTCGAGGCGGTGGTAGCTCCGCTCGATCGTGTAGCCCCGCGCGTCGGCCGGCTCCGGCGTCACCGGGTTGCCGGAGACACCGAGCGCCACCTGCACCGGCGCCCGGCCGGTGTTGACGATCGCCACCGGGCGCTCCAGCGCCGCCGCCTTGTAGCTGCGCGCCAGGGGGCCGGACTGGGGCGCGCCGTCGACGGTGAAGGACAGCGCGTCGGACTCCTTTGTCAGCCCTTGCGCCGCCAGCACCATCCAGGTGTTCTCCTGCGTGCTGGTGACCCGCCCCGAGGCGCGCTCTTCGGTGAGGACCGCGGAGACCGGGGTCAGCGCGGCCTGCGAGAAGCCGGTCTCGGCGGCGAGCGCCAGCAGGCCGGCGCCGTCGCGCAGGCGCGAGCCGTAGTCGGCGCGGTAGCTCTGCTTGTCCCGCTCGGAGCGCAGCGCCGTCAGCGCCGAGTCCATCGCCTTGGCCGCACGGCCGCGGTCGCCCAGCAGCGCCAGGGCCGCCGCGATCTGCGCCCGCCCGAGGGGGGTGGCGAAGTCGGCGAGCTTGGTGTCGGCGAGGTAGCGCAGGTCCCCCATCACCGGGCGGCCGTTCCGGGCGAGCACGTAGGCGGCGTAGGCGAGGTCGGTGCCGCCGTCGCGCACCTCGGTGGTGTTGGCGACCGCGTTGCGCAGGCGGTCGAGGGCTTGGCCGAACGCGACCTGCGGGACGGCGAACCCGCGCTCGCGGGCCCGCGTCAGGAAGTCGGTGATGTAGGCCGAGAGCCAGAGGTCGTTCGAGCCTTGCGCCGACCACAGCCCGAAATCGCCACTCGCATCCTGGCGCGACAGCACCCGCTCGATCGCCTCGCGGATCCGGGCGTCGACGGTGTCGTCGAGGGCGAGCCGGTCGCGGGCGGCGAGCGCGTTGACGTAGAGCAGCGGCATCGCCCGGCTCACCACCTGCTCGGAGCAGCCGTAAGGGTAGCGGTCGAGCGCCAGCAGCAGCGCCGGCACGTCGATGCCGGGCAGCGCCGAGGCCCCCACCGAGACCGTGCCGGTGCCGGGCAGGATGTCGGCGAGGAGGTCGCCGGAGACCTGCAGGCCGGCGCCGGGCGCGAGCGTGCGCACCTCGCGCCGCACCAGCGCACCGGTGCCGGGCGAGACCGCGAGCGTGAAGCGCTGGCCGACGCCCGCCGCGAGGCCGGGGCCGGACAGCGTCAGGTCGAGGGTCGCGGTGCCGGGGCCGGCCGCGGTGATCGGCACGACGAGCTGCCCCTTGGCGCCCGCCTCCAGCCGCATCGTCGAGCGCACCGCCTGCGCGCCGACCAGCACCGGGCCGGCGAGGTCGAGGTCGAGGGTGTAGTCGCCGGCCTGCCCCTCGACGTTGTCCAGCGCCACGAAGGCGCGCGAGCGGTCGCCGGCGTTGAGGAAGCGCGGCAGCGTGCCGGTGACCACCACGGGGTCGCGCACGATCACGTCGGCCGAGGCCTGGCCGACGCGGGCACCGCTCCAGGCGGTGACCATCACCCGCGCGGTGCCGTTGAAGGCGGGCACCGGGAAGGTGACGCTGGCGCTGCCGTCCGGGGCCACGCTCACCACGCCGGAATAGAGCGCGAGCGGGGCCTGGGTCGGGGGCGAATCCGCGAGCTCCGCGCCGGCTCCGTCGCCGCCGGAGCGGATCGCGCCGACCGTGCCCTGCATCCCGTCGATCAGGTACCCGTAGACGTCGCGGATCTCGGGGCCGAGCGCCTTCTGGCCGAGGAAGTAGGCGACGGGGTTCGGCGCCTCGTAGCGGGTAAGGTTGAGGATGCCGACGTCGACCATCGCCACGGTGACGCGCGCTGCCTCGCCGGACTTGAGGCCCGCGAGGCGGATCGGCAGGGTCAGGTCCTGGCGCGGCCGGGCCTTCGCCGGGGTCTCGACCGAGACCGTGAGCGCGCGCTCGGCCCGGTCGACGGAGAACCACGCCAGCCCGAGCGCCCGGCCCGGCAGGCGCTTGGCCGCCTGGTCGAGGGGCCGGTAGGCGGTGGCGACGAGGTAGGCGCCGGCGCCCCACTCGGCCTTGACCGGGATCGACACCGTGGCGCCCGCCTCCGGCACGTCCACGTCGCGCACCACCTGGACCCGGTCGCCGACCACCGTCACGGTGGCCCGGCCCTTGAAGTGCGGGTTCAGCCGCGCCTGCAGGGTGTCGCCGGCCTTGTAGGCCGCCTTGTCGAGGGTGAGGTCGAGGAGGTCGGGCACGTCGGCCGTCTCCGAGCCGCCCCAGCCGACGCTGAAGGTGACGCTCGCCGCAGCCCCCGGCTTGCCCGGCGCGCTCGCCTCCAGCCGGTACTTGCCGAAGCCGAGGGCCTGCGCGACCTTGGCCGGCGCGTCGGCCTTCAGGTCGAGGGTGCCGTCGGCGACGCGGCGCACGGACTTCACCGGCTCGAACGACCAGCGGCCGTCGGCGCGGTACCATTGGTAGGTCTGCTCCAGGCGCGACAGCGTCCAGGTCACGCCGCCCTGCGCCAGCCGCGTGCCGTCGGGGGTCGCCATCACCACGTCGAAGCCCGCCGTGCCGTTCACCGGCAAATCGTCCGAAAACCCCTTGCGGATCGCCAGCACCGGCCCCTCGGGCAGGATCGGCAGGGTGAGGCTGCGCGACAGCGCCCGCCCGCCGGGCTCGCCCACGGCCAGGGTGATCTTGGCCTCCAGCGGGCGCGGGGCGGCGAGCGCCTGCACCGGGACGGTCACCACGGCCTCGCCCTTGGCGTCGGTGGTGGCGCGCGCCTCGATCTCCTGGGTCGAGGCCTCGATCGCCTCGTCGTCGAGGCCGACCTGGAAGCCTTCCAGGCCCTTGACGCCGCTCGCGGCCGCCGCCTGCACGGTGACGCTGCCCGAGACGTCGAGCCCCGAGCCCGGCGCGCCGTAGAGGTAGCGCGCGGTCACCGCGACCTTCGCGGCCTCGCCCTTGCGCAGGGCCGGCTGCTCGGGCTTCAGCGTCACCTCGAGCCGCTCGGGGACGTAGTCCTCGAGCAGGAACGAGGCCTCGCCGACGGCCGGCGCCTTCGGGTCGGTGAAGGCCGCGATCCGCCAGGTGCCGTGCATCGCGCCCGAGAGCAGCGGCAGCGGCAGGGCGCGCCCGCCCAGGCCCTGGTCGGCCACCGAGACGCGGCGGTACTCGACGCCGTCGGGGCGCTTGACCACCAGGGTCAGCGGCAGGCTCGGCACCGCCTTGCCTTGCCCGTCGCGGAGGATGGCGGTGATCTGCACGGTCTCGCCGGAGCGGTAGACCCCGCGCTCGGGGAAGACGTAGGCCTCGATCGCGCCGGCGTCGGCCCGGCCCTTCACGCCGCGGTCGGTGAGGTCGAAGGCCGCGAGGTTGAGGTCGAGGAAGCCGTAATCGTCGCCGACCTGCGCCACCACGAGGCTCGGCGCCGCGCCGCCCTCCCCGCGGGCGAGCCCCGGATCGAAGGCGGCATGCCCGCTCTCGTCGGTGCGGCGGGTGGCCAGCACCTCGTTGTTGCGGGCGACGAGGCGGATCTCGGCGTTCGGCACCACCGTGGCGGCGGCGAGCGAGCGCGCGAAGACGTGGACGCCGTCGCGGCCCTTGAAGGCGGTCAACCCGAGGTCGGAGACCACGAACCACTGCGTCGCCTTCGCTTCGTAGCCGTCCTCGCCCTCGGACGACGCGACGGCGCCGGAGGGCTGGGCCAGCATCACGTAGAGGCCGGGCTCGAGCTTGCCGACCGCCTGCAGCACCGGGAAGGCGGTGACCGCCTCCTGGTTCACCTCGGCCTTGGCGGTGTCGAGGGTGCCCTTCCAGACCTGGACGCCCTTCTCCGCGGCGATGGTGCGCGCGGTGGCGCCGTTGAGCTGGCCCAGGAACTCCTCCGATCGGAGCGACGGCAGCAGGCCGCGGTCGCCGATGCGCAGCACCTCGACGTCGAGCTTCGGGGCGTTGACCGAGACCAGCGGCACCCCCGCCTGGCCGGTGCGGGGCAGGACGTAGTTGCGGCCGGTGAAGCGCACCTGGGGGGCGCGGTCGCGGACGTAGACCTCGTAGTCGGCCGACTTCAGCAGCACCTCGCCGACCGAGGAGGGCAGGCCCTGGCGCACGACGAAGGCGTAGGAGCCGCCGTGCTTCAAGCCGTCGACGCAGACCTGCGCGCCCTCCGCCGTGACCGCGGCGTTGGTCGCGCCCGACACCGCGACGAAGGGGGCGAAGTCGGTCCTGGCCGCGACCGGCTCGGAGAAGGTGAAGCACACCCGAGGGGCGGCGGCGTCCGCGTCGACCTTGTAGTCGAGGATGCGGAAGCCGTGCTCGGCGCGCATCGTCTCGTAGGCCTCGCGCACCGCGGCCACGTCGTCGAGGGCCAGGCTCGCGGCGTAGGCTTCGAGCGCCGGGCGCCACTCCGCCCGGCCGCCCTGGATCTCGGCGAGCTGGGCCAGGGCCTGGGCCGCCTCGGGGGCGGTGCGCGCGCGCTGGTAGGCCTGATAGGCGGCGGCCGGCGCCCGGCCGCGCAGGCGCGCGCGGCCCTCGTAATCCTTGTTCTCGTCGTCCCCGGCGACCGCGTCGGCCGCCCGCGCGTAGCCGAGCCAGGCCTGGATGTCGGACGGGTCGCCGGCGGCCGCGGCGGAGAACAGTGGGAGCGCCTCGGCGGGCTTGTCGTCGGCGAGCAGCGCCTCGGCGGCGCGGCGCGACGCGGCGGGATTCTTCGTGACCCCGCCCGACTCGCCCTTCAGCGACGCCTCGAGCCGCACGGCCGCGCTCGCTAGCGCCTCGCGCACGAAGGGTCTGGCGAAGGCGGGCGCGGGCCGCGCCGCGGGAGTCGGAGCGGATGTCGAGGCGGGCCTGGCCGCGGGGCGCGCGCCGGGCGCAGGCGCCTGAGCCCAAGAGGGCGCCAAAGTGGGTGTCGCGACCAGGAGCCCGGCCAGAAGCCCGATCCGACGCCCGAACCCCGATCCCAGCATGGTCGTCCTCGTCCCGTCGCGCCGGGCGCCGCGAGCGGCGGCGCCGGCGATTCGCGCGGTGCGCGAATGCCGGCGGACCCTAGCACCCGGCCGGCCGGCCGCAATCAGCGCGGCGGCGCCGACGGGGTCTGCGCGTCGAAAATCGGGGTCTCGGCAGCCGCGTTGACGACGATCGCCGCATCCTCCGGCAGCAGGAAGCCCTGGGCCGCGGCCTCCCGGGCGGCGGCGCGCACGCGGTTCACGTAGTCGGCCTGGTTTCGGTAGCGCTCGGTCAGCGAAGGCGGCCCGCCCCCGCCGGCTGTCCGCGCGAACGGCCGGTAGGCGCCGACGAGCGAGCAGGTGAAGGTGGAGAGCGGTGCGTTCTGCAGGCCGTGGACGCCGAGCGGCACGGCGATGTCGGGCAGGCGCACGCCGCCGAGCGGGTTGCCGTCGGCGTCGCGTCGCGGCACCTGCACCACCGCATCCGGCAGGGCCTTGGGCGGCTGCAGCACGGCCGGGTCGCCGGTGGCCGGTTCCAGCGGCATCAGCCGGGTCTCGGGCGGAGGTTCGTTCCGCGCGACCCAGCCGTCCAGGCGCTGCAGGGTCGCGCGCGCCACCGGCGCCCAGTCGAGCCGGCCCGGCGGCAGGGTGCAGGGCTCGGCCTTGAGCACGGTGACGTGCGAGGCGCCGGCCACGTCGTACATCCGGACGTTGCCCGGCAGGGCGAGGTCCGCGGTGCCCGAGGCGCCGGTACGGCCCAGCGAGGCGCGCAGCGACGCATAGTCCACGGTGGAATTGAGCAGCATCGCCTTGGGCGGCACCTCTCCCCGCGCCTCGGCCGCGGCGACGATCGCGCCGACGGTCAGCCGCCCGTCGTGGACGCCGGGAAACTCCGGGTCGGCGAAGTTCGGCGCGCCGTCGGCGCTCGATCCGGGCCCTAGCCCCGAGCGCAGGATCGGCAGCAGCCCGGCGCCCGAGACGAAGACGTGCATCCCGTCGAAGACGCGCCGGCCCTCGGCCCGGTTGAAGCCGTGCAGCAGGAAGGTCTTGAGGAAGCGCCCGTCCTGCGACTTGCCGACGGCCAGCGTGCGGCTCACGCCGCCGGCGAGCGGGTTCGGCGTGCCGGCGGCGTCCCCGGCGGCGTGCGCGAGGAAGTCGGCCGCGTCCCGCACGATGGCGAAGCCGACCCCCTCGACGAAGCGTCGCCGTCCCTCCGCGTCGGTAAACGACGGCAGGTCGGCGCCCTGGCCGAGTTCCCAGTACACCTCGGCGACCCGGTAACCGCGATCCTCCAGGAAGCCCGTCCCGGCATCGAGGTTGCCCGACGCCATCGGGAGCGCCCGCGGGCTGTTGTAGAGCGCGTGGGCGTAGGCCTTGCCGCGGTTGGGCACGTCGACCAGCAGGGCGCCGTTGCCGGCGGCGGGGTCGACCGGCAGGAACAGGATGATCCGCGCGCCGTATTCGACCTTTCCGGCGGCGTTGCGCCCGGCCTTGTCGAGGTCGGGAATGCCCGCCTCGTCCAACGCCAGCTCGCCGACGACCCGCCCGTCCCAGCGCTCGTAGGCCCCGGCCGCGAAGCTGCCGTAGGGCTGCTTGCCCACGATCTCCAGCCGGACCACCTTGGCTTCGGCGGCGGTGCCGAGCGCGAGGACGAGGGCGGCGGCGCACAGGATGCGTTTCATGCAAGGACCCATTTTCCGGCGCAGCTTGGCGCAATCGCGCGGTGGCGGCTAGGCAGCCTCCGCGTCCGGCGATGCGGCGGAGCTTTTCGCGCAAGGGCTCGGGGAGCGATGCGAGCCACGCATCCTCCTGGCCGGGCTCGGGCAGCACCGTGCCGAATTCCAGGAGGCCGTGGGCGGGGATGCTCGGAGATGGCGACCCAGACGTCGTGGTCCGCGATGCCGAGGATCGCGCTCGTCTCGGCCATGATGCGCCTCACAGCGCCTTCCGATCCGGGGGCCGGCCCGCGGGGATGGCGACGCGGACCCAGACGTGATCGGGCGAGGCCGGCGCGCCGCCGATGAAGATCGACCCCGGGTCGACCGCCTGGATGACGACCTGGACGAGGCATCGCGGTGCCCCCGCCTCGACCGCATGGATGGCGACGATGCGAGCCCGCTCCTCGGCGGTCACCGCCCGCGCGGTCGAGCGCTGTCGAGACGGCGTAGGTCGGCATCCGGGGGCGTCCCGTCCAGGGCGGGGACGCCCGCCCCGGATGCGCGCGGGTCGCCTACAGGCTCGGGTGAAGCCCGCGCACCGGGCTGACTCCTTCCAGGAGCGCTGCGGCGTGCAGGATCGTCGCCTCCGCCTGCCAGCGGCCCACCACCTGCACGTTGATCGGCAGTCCCTCGCGGCTCGTTCCGAACCGCATCGACAGCCCCGGCAGGCCGGTCACGTTCAGCGGCACCGTCGCGCCCTGGAGGTAGGTCAGGTCGACCGTCTTCCCGTCGACGACGAGTTCCTTGATGCCGTGCTTGTGCGCCGGCACCGGCAGCACGGGCGTCAGCAGGATGTCGTGGTCGCGGAAGTAGGCGGCGTAGCCGTCGCGGAGCCGCTCCGCCGCCTGCTCGGCCGCGACGTACTCCGCCATCGTGGTGTCGGGCAGCGACAGCATGGTCTTGGCCATCGTGTACATCTGGTCTTCGTGCCCGGCGGTCGCCGCGCGGAAGGCCGGCTTCATCTCCATCACGTGGAGCTTGTTGAACACGTCGAGGGCGAAGTCGCGCTCCAGCGCCGGGATGCGCACGGCCTCCACCGTGTGACCGAGGCTCGCCAGCGCTTCGGCCGCCGCCCGCACGGTCGCCGCGACCTCGGAATCGACCGGCCCGAAGCCGGGCTCGACCAGCCAGCCCACCCGCAGCGGACGGTCCGGTGCGGGCGCCGCGCCGGCCTCGAACCGGCTGGCGTAGCCGTCCTCGCCGTCGGGGCCGGCAAGCAGCGAGAAGGCCAGCGCGAGGTCGCGGATCGAGCGCGCCATCGGGCCGACGTGCCAGAAGCGGCGCGGCGCCCGCGGCCAGATGCCGGTCATCGGCACGCGCCCGTGGGTGCCTTTGAGCGAGACGATCCCGGTCTGCGCGGCCGGGCCGCGGACCGAGATGGCGAGGTCGGTGCCCAGCCCCAGGGGCGACATGCCGGCCGCGATGGCCGCCGACTCGCCGCCGCTCGATCCGCCCGGCGTGCGCGTCAGGTCCCAGGGGTTGTTCGAGCGGCCCGAGAGCAGGTTGTCGCTCTCGATCCAGTAGGAGAATTCGGGGAGGTTGGTCTTGGCCAGCAGGATGCCGCCGGCCTGCTTCAGGCGCGCCACGCTGGTCGCGTCGGCCTCGGGCGTGCGGCCCTTGAAGATCGGCGAGCCGCGCTGGGTCATGATGCCCGCCGTGTCGATCGAATCCTTCACGGTGAACGGCACCCCATGAAGCGGTCCTAGCTCCCGCCCCGCCATCACCGCCGCCTCCGCGTCCTTGGCCGCGGCGAGCGCGCCCTCCGCGACGGTGACGATGGCGTTGATCTGGGGGTCGACCGCCGCGATCCGGTCGAGATGCGCCTGCACGACTTCGACCGGCGAGAGCTGCCGAGTGCGGATCAATTCGGCGAGCCGGGTCGCGTCCGAGAAGACGACGTCCTGTGTCGTGGAGGGGGTGGTGGGCTGGGTCA
>NZ_VRUW01000068.1:0-27172 GCF_008039475.1 Methylobacterium sp. WL12
TCTACACACTCAGAGAAGCGCAGGTCGTGATCGAAAGCTGGCGACGTCACTACAACGGCGTGCGCCCGCATGCCTCTCTGGGATACCGACCGCCGGCCCCGGAGGTGTTCATGCCAGCCTTCTCCGCCTGGCCGGCTGCGCTTGCCAGACCAGCTCCGCCGGCCAAGCTACCCGTGGCGGAGCGGCCCACCGTGCACTAACTTTACCTTTGGACCACCTCGTGGGGGCCGATCAGATTGGGTTGCGATCAACGAAAGCTTATCACCGGCACCACGCAGCCGCTCCACACCAGCGCATGGGTGCGGGCTGTATCGAGCCGGTCGTGATCGGATCTCCGTCCGTCGTCCGCCTTGCTACCTGATCCGGCGGTCGATTGGCTTGCATCAGCATGACCGCTGCGAAACCGCAGAGGGTCAACGCCGCCATCCAGAGAAGGGCTCGTGTAGCTCGCTTGGTACGCTTCGACATGCGTCCAAGGGTGTCGGCTTGCAGTTAGCAGGCACTTAATGGAACGCTACCAAAAAAGCAGGCCCGCCCCCGATCTGATCGCGGGATGACGGGTGCTTCGTTCATCTCTCCAGCGAACCGGCCCCGAGCCCGGTTCGAAAGCACGGTGCGCTTGATCTGTCACCGGCAGGTCAACGGTGTCGCGACTGGAGCCCCCTTGCTGTCTCACGGTCCGACATCGGAGTCCCGACCCGGGGCAGACCAAGCGTCGAGCGGCCTCAGTAACCCAGCGCGCTGCCATCCTTGCGGGGGTCCGAGCCGGCCGCGAGCATGCCGGCTTCATGGTCGATCCAGATCACCTGACCGCCGCCGAGCGGCAGGGGCGCGGGGAGTGCGTCGTGGCCGCGGCCTTTCAGCTCGGCGGTGAGGCCGGAGAGGCCGCCTTCGAGTTCCAGGGTACCGCCGTAGGCGAAGCTGCGCGGCGCATCGAGCGCCTCTTGCGGGTCCAGGCCGCGGTCGATCAGCCCGGTCAGCAGCTCGACGTGGCCCATCGCCTGGTAGTGCCCGCCCATCACGCCGAAGGGCGCGACCGCGCGTCCGTTCCGCATCAGCATGCCGGGGATGATGGTGTGCATCGGGCGCTTGGACGGGCCGATCGTGTTGGGGTGGCCGGCTTCCGTGCGGAACGACAGGCCGCGGTTGTGCAGCAGCACGCCGCTCGACGGCCCGAGGATGCCGGAGCCGAAGCCCTGGAAGATCGAGTTGATCAGCGAGATCGCGTTGCCGTCCCGGTCGACCACGCAGAGGTAGACCGTGTCCTTGTGCGCGCGGGCCGCGACCTCGGCGCGGATCTCGGGATAAAGCGTGGGCGCCTGCGCCCGGCCCATGTCGATCGCCCCGTGGGCGGCGGCCTGCCAGGCGTCGGAAAGCAGGTGCTCCACCGGGATCGCCTGGAGCGCCGGGTCGCCGAACAGCGCGTCGCGGTGGTGGTAGCCCTGCTTGCAGGCTTCGGCGAAGAGGTGGACCCGGTCGAGGTCCGAGAGCCCCGCCACGTCGAAGGGCTTCAGCACGTTGAGCATCATCAGCGCCGCGAGCCCCTGGCCGGCGGGCGGGCACTCGTAGACGTCGTAGCCGCGGTAGCGCGTGCTGATCGGGGTGACCACGTCCGGTGCGGCGCGCGCGAAATCCTCCAGGGTGTGGAGGCCGCCGAGTTGCCGCAGGCGACCGACGAGGTCGTCGGCCACCGGCCCCTCGTAGAAACCGCGCGCGCCCTCGCGGGCGATCCGCCGGAGCGTCGCGGCGAGTTCTTCCAATCGCACCACCGTGCCGATCGCGGGCGCGCGGCCGTCGATGAGGTAGGTGGCGGCGGCGTGGGGATCGCCTGCGACGCGGGCGACGTTGCGCGCCCAGTCCCAGCCGACCCGCGGCTGGACGGGAAAGCCCTCCTCGGCCAGCCGGATCGCCGGCTGCAGCAGCTCGCCGAGCGAACGGGTGCCGTGGTCTGCGACGAGCTTCTGCCACGCCGCCACCGCGCCGGGCACGGTCACCGCGTGCGGGGAATCCGGCTCGATCGCGACGCCGTGTTCGCGGTACCACGCGGCGTCGGCCGCCGCCGGGCTGCGGCCGGAGCCGTCGATCGCCACCGGCACCGAGGCGCCCTTGGGCAAATACAGCGCGAAGCAGTCGCCGCCGATGCCGGTCATCAGCGGGTCGACGACGCATTGCACCGCCACCGCCGCGATCGCCGCATCGACGGCGTTGCCGCCCGCGCGCAGGGTCTCGATCGCCACCAGCGTCGAAGCCGGATGCGAGGTCGCGACCGCGGCCTGCGCCGCGTAGACGGGCGAGCGGCCCGGTCCCTCGAAATTCCTCATGGGCGATCCTCAGGTAGGGTGGCGACCCAATGGCCGGGCGCGACCTCGACGAGGTCGCCGCCTTCGGCGATGGCGGAAGCCGGTGCGGCGCTCTCGGCGGCCAGGCGCGCCCGCTCGACCGCCGGCACAGGCACCGGTACGGCGCCGAGCAGGCGGCGGGTGTAAGGATGGCGCGGGTCGTCGTAGAGCGCGTCGCTCTCGGCCAGCTCGACGATGCGGCCGCGCCAGAGCACGGCGACCCGGTGGCACAGGTAGCGCACCATGCGCAGGTCGTGAGAGATGAACAGGTAAGACAGGCCGAGCTCGGCCTGTAGGTCCTGCAACAGGTTGACCACCTGGGCCTGGATCGAGACGTCGAG
The DNA here is from genome assembly GCF_008039475.1 of Methylobacterium sp. WL12. NCBI lineage: Bacteria > Pseudomonadati > Pseudomonadota > Alphaproteobacteria > Hyphomicrobiales > Methylobacteriaceae > Methylobacterium > Methylobacterium sp. WL12. The sequence goes on from NZ_VRUW01000068.1 coordinate 2,681, forward strand.
CGCCGCGATCGGCTCGTCGGCGACGATGAAGCTCGGTTTGAGCGCGATGGCGCGGGCGATGCAGACGCGCTGGCGCTGGCCGCCGGAGAACTGGTGCGGGAACCGCCCGGCGAAACGCGGCTCCAGTCCGACGCGCTCGAACAGCCCGGCCACCGCCTCGCGGCGCTCGGCACGGCTCATGTCCGGCCGGTGCAGCTTGAACGCTTCGGAGACGTAGTCGCCGACGCTCATCCGCGGGTTCAGAGCCGCGTAGGGATCCTGGAACACAGTCTGGATCCGGGCGCGTTTCGCGCGCATCGCCTTGGCCGAAAGCATGGCCAGGTCCGTGCCCTCAAAAGCGACGCTGCCTTCGGTCGGCGGGTTCAGCATGGTCACGGCGCGACCGATCGTGGACTTCCCCGAGCCGGATTCGCCTACGAGCCCAAGGGTCTCGCCGGGGCGGATGTCGAAGCTGACATTCTCCACCGCCCGGAACACGGACCCCTTGCCGCCCCACCACGACCGCAGCGGATAGTGCTTCGACAGGTTGCGCACCGAGATGATCGGTTCGTCCGAGGCCCGCATCACCGCGCACGCTCCGCTTCGTGGGAGAGGATTTCGGGAAGGTCGTACCAGGCGGCCACGAGATGACCCGGCGCGGCGCCCTTCGCCTGGACCAGCGGAGGCATCTCGGAGCGGCAGCGGGCGGTCGCGTAGGCGTTGCGCGGCGCGAACGGGTCGCCGGGCGGCGGGACGCGCATGTCCGGCGGAGCGCCCTCGATCTGACGCAGGCGCCCGCGCCCGGCCCGCCCCCGTGTGAGGTCGGGCAGCGAGCGCAGCAGACCGAGGGTGTAGGCGCTGCGCGGGTCGGCGAAGACGTCGTCCACCGGGCCGCGCTCGAGGATGCGCCCGGCATACATCACCTGCACCGTGTCGCTGATGCCGGCGACGACGCCCAGATCGTGGGTGATCCAGATGATCGCCATGCCGATCTCGCGCTTCAGGTCCTGGACCAGCGCGACGATCTCGGCCTGCACCGTCACGTCGAGGGCCGTAGTCGCCTCGTCGGCGATGAGGATCTTCGGCCGGCATGCGAGGCCGACGGCGATCATCACGCGCTGGCGCTGGCCACCGGAGAACTCGTGAGGGTACTGGTCGAGGCGGCCGGCCGCATTCGGGATGCGGACGAGGTCGAGGAGCTCCCGTGCCCGCGCGCGGGCGGCGCGGCGGTCGAGGCCGAGATGGATGCGCAGCGGCTCGATGATCTGCGCCGCCACGGTCATGCCGGGGTTGAGCGAGCTCATCGGGTCCTGGAACACGAACCCGATCTCGCCGCCGCGCACCCGGCGCAGGGCCTTCTCGGGAAGGCTCAGGAGGTCGCGCCCCTGGAACAGCACCTGCCCGCCGGTGATCCGGCCGGGCGGGCGCGGGATCAGCCCGAGCATCGCCAGCACGTGCACGCTCTTGCCCGAGCCGGATTCGCCGACGATTCCGAGCGTCTCGCCCTCGCGAAGCGCGTAGGACACGCCGTTGACGGCGTGGCCGGCACCGCCGTCGGTGTCGAAGGCGACCGCGAGGTCGCGGACCTCGAGGAGGGGGGCGCCGCCCATCTCCGCCGCCATCAGGTCCTGCCTCTCGGATCGAGGGCGTCGCGCAGGCCGTCGCCGAACAGGTTGAAGCCGAGCACGGCGAGGAAGATCGACAGCCCGGGCCAGATCGCCATCCACGGCGCCTGGTCGAGGAAATTCTTGGCGACGTTGAGCATCGCGCCCCAGCTCGGCTCGGGCGGCTGCTGGCCGAGCCCGAGGAACGACAGGCTCGCTTCGGCGATGATCGCCGCCGCGATGGTGAGCGTCGCCTGGACCAGGATCGCCGGCACGATGTTGGGCAGGATGTGCACCAGCGCGATCCGCCAGGGCGGGTTGCCGACCGAGCGCGCCGCCTCCACGAACTCCTCCGCCGCCACCGCCTGGACCTGCGCGCGGGTGAGCCGGACGAAGGTGGAGGTCGCCGACAGGCCGATCGCCACCATGGCGTTGGTCAGGCTCGGACCGAGGAAGGCTGCGAGCGCGATCGCCAGGATCAGGAACGGGATCGCCAGCAACGCATCGGTGAGCCGCATGATCGCCCCGTCGACCCAGCCGCCGGCATAGCCGGCGACGAGCCCCAGCGGCAGGCCGAGCGAGACGGCGAGCGCCACCGAGACGAGGCCGGCACCGAGCGAGGCCCGCGCCCCGTAGACGATGCGCGCGAGCACGTCGCGCCCGACCTCGTCGCCGCCGAACGGGTGGGAGAGCGACGGGGCGGCTCGCACCGCGCCCCAATCGGTCTCCGTCGGGTCGTAGGGCGCGATCCATGCAGCGAACACCGCCATCAGGACGAGCCCGACGACGATGACCAGCCCGACCACGGCGCTCCGCCGCGCCCGCAGCCGGCGCCAGAAGGCGCGGAGCGTACCGGGCTCGCGGGGCAGAGGCACCCGTCGTCCCTTCGCCACCGTGGGGGACGGCAGGAGCGCGGCGCCGTCGCGATCGATCCCGCTCATGCCCGCCTCAGCTTCGGGTTGACGACCGCCGCCAGCACGTCCGCGGCGAGGTTGAGGCCGACATAGGTGGCGGCGGTGCAGATCACGACGCCCTGCACGGTGGCGAAGTCGCGATTGAACACGGCGTCGACCATCAGCTTCCCGAAGCCCGGCACCGAGAAGATCTGCTCGGTCAGAACCGCGCCGGACAGCAGCTGCCCGAACTCGAGGGCGCCGAGCGTGATGATCGGGATCGCGGCGTTGGGCAGCGCATGCCGCAGCACGAGCCGCAGGGGCGAGACGCCTTTGGCGCGCGCCGTGCGGACGTAGTCGGAGCCGAGCACGCCGAGCATCGCCGCCCGGGTGTGGCGCATCATCACCGCGCTGATCGCGTTGCCGAGCACGAAGGCCGGCATCGCCATCGCCTTGAGGTTCTCCCACAAGCTCTCGGAGGGCGGCACGTAGCCGGAGGCCGGCAGCCAGCCGAGCTGCACCGAGAACAGCAGGATCATCAGGATGCCGAGCCAGAAGTTCGGGATCGACAGGCCCCAGAGCGCGACGCCGTTGGCCAGCGTGTCGGCCCAGGTGCCGCGCCGGACCGCCGAGAGGATGCCCATCGGCACGCCGATGGCGAGCGCCACCAGCATGGCGAGGCAGGCGAGCTCCAGCGTCACTGGCAGCTTCTCGGCGACGAGTTCCGAGACCGGCTTCTGCAGGCGGATCGATTCGCCGAGATCGCCGCCGAGGACGCCCGCCGCCCAGTAGCCGTAGCGAACGGGGAGCGGCCGATCGAGGTGGTACTTGTCGCGGATGAACGCGATCACCTCCGGGTCGCGCTCCTCACCGGACAAAGCGGTCGCGGTGTCGCCCGGCAGCAATTGCTGCAGGGCGAAGATGATCATCGAGGCCAGGATCAGGGTCGGGACCGCGAGTGCCAAGCGTCTTGCGAGGAACCGCAGCATCAGTTCAGCTTCAACCCCGTGAACCGGGCGAGCCCGTCCGGGTAGGCGACGAACCCGGTGAGCTTGTTCGCGTAGGCCCAGAGCAGCTTTCGGTGCAGAAGGTAGACGACCGGACGATCCGTCAAGACCCGGTCGGCCAGGCTCTTCCAGGCGGCCTGACGCTTGGCCGTGTCGACGGTGCCACGCTCGGCCTGGAGCGCCGCGTCGGCGTCGGCGTTGCAATAGCGCGTGTAGTTCAGCGGCGTCTTGCACCCGAGGAAGCTGAAGGTGTTGCCGTCCGGGTCCGGTCGGCCGCTCCAGGAATAGAGGTAGGCCTCGAAGTTGCCCTTGTCGGCCATGTCGAGCAGCGTGGTGAAGTCGGCCGCCTGGATCTTGATGTCGAAGCCGGCCTCCTTGGCCATGGCTTGGATCACCTGCCCGACCTGCGGCGCCTCGCTGTTGGCGTAGACCGAGAGCGTGATCTGCGGCTTGGGCTGGCCGGCCTCGGCGAGCAGGGCCTTCGCCTTGGCGACGTCGCGCTTCGGCACCGGGTATTCCTTGACGTAGTTCGGATGCTTGGGCGAGACCCACTGGTTGCCGGCCAGGAACTCGCCGTTGAACACCACCTGGTTCAGCGCGTTGCGGTCGATCGACAGCTCGAGCGCCTGCCGCACGCGCGGGTCGCCGAGCGGCGAGCTGGCCTTCGCGGGGTTGAGCAGCAACGATTGGAAGCCGAGCTCGTAGACCGAGCCGAGCTTCAGCTTGGCATCGCGGGTCACCTGAGGGACGTCGGTCGGGGCCAGGCGCTCCAGTATGTCGAGCTGGCCGGCGCGCAGGTTCGTCAGGCGTACCGTGGCATCGGGGATCGGGCGGAACTCGATCCGTTGGATGTGGATCTGGTCCTTGTTCCAGTAATCCGGGAAACGCTCGACCACGATCCGGTCCTGCGGCACCCGCTCGACGAACTTGAAGGGGCCGGCGCAGACCGGGGCGGTCGAGAACTTGTCGCCGAGCCGCTCGGCGGCCTTCGGCGAGACCATCATTCCGGCGCGGTCGGTGAACTGCGCCATGAGCGGGGCGAACGGCGCCTTGAGGACGATCTTGAAGGTCAGGTCGTCGACGACCTCGACGGCGTCGATCGGCGCGATCTCGCTGCGGCGCTGCGAGCCCGGCATCTTGAGATGGCGTTCGATCGAGAACTTGGCGGCCGCCGCATTCAAAGGCTCGCCGTCGTGGAATTTCACGCCCGGCCGCAGATGCATCGTGAGCGTCTTCTCGTCGGACGAGAGCTCCCACGCGGTCGCGAGCTGCGGCACCGGCTTCAGGTCCGTGCCGATGTCGACGAGCTTGTCGCAGAGCGCGGTGAAGACCATTCGGCTGGCGAAGGTGCGGGCCAGCGTCGGGTCGAGCGCATCCGGGTCCTCCATCATGCCATAACGCAGGGTCTGGGCGGAGAGCGGCGTGGACAGGAGAACACCCGCGATCAGGCAGGCAGCCGACAGACGCAACATCGAGACTTTCCGTCACGGGCGGCCCGGGGCCGGGGCGCGAATGATGTGCCGCCGCGAGATCGGGGGCAACTTGTGTTTTGAATGCAGTGCACCAACCATGCCATCTTGATGCCGGGGAACGGATTTCGCACCCCCTCCTGGGCATGGGCAATTCAGAGTGAGATCAGCGGGCATGCATCGTGAACCGGCGATGCGCGAGTGTCCGCTTCACGAGCGCGGGATAGGACTCTTTGACAGACATGCGCGCGTGGTGAGACGTACCGCGCTTCTCAGCTGCGGCATCCGTGCCGTGTGCTGTGTCAGTAGCGGGGGCGGACGGAGGGGCTTGCCCTCGCGGACCTGACCGTCGCACGGTGCAGGCATGTGCAACCTCTACAGCCTCAACAAAGGTCAGGACGCGATCCGGAAAGCCTTCGGCGTTCAGCGCGACGAGGCCGGCAACCTGCCGCCGCTGCCGGGCATCTTTCCGAACACGATGGCACCGGTCGTGCGGATGCGGGAAGGAGAACGCACGCTGGCGATGATGCGCTGGGGCATGCCGTCGCCGGAGTTCGCACTGAAGGGCAAGAAGGTCGATGCAGGCGTCACCAATGTCCGCAACACCCGGTCGCCGCACTGGCGGCGATGGTTGAAACCTCATCATCGCTGCCTCGTGCCCCTGACCTCCTTCAGCGAGTTCAACGTGAAAGCCGGCGGCGATATCTGGTTCGCGCTTGGAGAGCACCGCCCGCTGGCGTGTTTCGCGGGCATCCTGCTCGACGGGTGGAAATCCGTCCGCAAGGTCAAGGACGGCGAAACCGTGGACGACCTGTATGCCTTCCTGACGACGGAGCCGAACGCCGAGGTCGGCGAGATCCATCCGAAGGCGATGCCGGCGATCCTCACCACTGCCGACGAACACGAGACGTGGTTGTCGGCGGAATGGCCGGAAGCCGCCAAACTGCAACGGCCTTTGCGCGACGGCGCTCTCAAGGTCGTTGCGCGAGGCGCGAAGCGGGACGGAGCTTGAAGGCGCGGTCCCTACTGGAACCGCATTATCACAGTACCATCGCTAGGATCGAAGACCTCGACCCGCGGCCCGCGCGCATTGACAGGTGCCACTACATCGGTGACGTGCGAAGGCGGCACGCCGAAGTCGGCGTCTGGCGCGACGGGAGTGGCAAGTCCCTCACGGAGCAGCCAACGTTGGACAATCTGACCGCCGAACTGCGCACGATGCAGGTGGTGTGATTGCACAACGTGGCACGATGACCTGATCAGGTGACTGACGCCAAGTCTCGCAGTCCACGTACTGAGCCGGGGGAGGAATGGCAGACCGCAATCAGAGGTTTGATGATCAGCGAGCATGATGCGGTGCCGCACGATCAGGAGACCATCATGCTCAAGACCATCGGCCTTGCTTCGATCTTCGTCGTCGGGTCCGCTCTCGGCCTGGCCGGAACCGCGTCTGCCGTGCGTCTGACGTCAGCGCTTACTGTGGGAGGATCTGCCGCTTCAAACGTTGAAGCCGTCCGCATGCATCACCGTATGCACCGTATGAAGCACATGCGCCGCGGCAATCCCTCCGCCCGTGGGTGGAAGAGGAACTTCTGATTCCCTCGATCGTATCGCGCAGGTCGTTTTTGATCCAGCAGCGGCCCTTGCGTACCGGTTAGGTCCGCGAGGGCAAGCTTGCGCGCCCGTCGCCACCCTCGACGCCGATCGCGGCGCGGCAAGTCTGACCGAACGGGTTGGGCTCGCGCGATCCGACTGGCTTCTGGTAGCGGTACGCCTGCGTCAGCCGCGGGTACACGTCGGAGAGGCCGGCAAGCTCGCCGAACCGCTGTCGGGACCGCGCTAGGTTGTAGGTTCCGCGCCGCTTGCACGGCGGGCACTCTACGACGAGGCGGCGCCCGCGCAGGTCGCACAGGCGCTCCATCAGACCGCCACCGCGATCGGCAGCTCGCTGACCTGCGTCGTGTAGCGCGGCGTCCGCATCTCGAACTTCGTGCTCCACGTCCGCTTCTCCACGAGGCCGGCGCGGGCTGGGACGACGCTGCCGCGGCCGAAGCGGGCGTTGCAGGCGTCGACCGCTGCCATCAGCAGGCCGGAGCGCTCGCGGTCGAGCTGGCCGATCAGAGCGCGCGGGCTGGCGTCGAGCAGCATCAGGTCGGTGGTGACGATCCCGGGCTTGCCGAGCCGCCACGGTCGGGCGCCGGACTCCCGCCTGGCGCGATCCTCGATCGGAATCGAGAACGAGCGGGTCACCGCGCAGCCCTTACGCTGGGCCGGGAGCGCGCCGAGCGGCAGGCAGGACAGGCCACGCAGCTCGTGGATGTTGGGCTCGCCCACCACCGTCAGCGCCTCGCGCACTGGACGCGGGTCGAGGTCGGCGAAACCTGCCATGCTTTCGACACCCATGGCTCGAACTTGGCGAGCGACGCCTGGCCGATACCGTGGACCTCGCCGGCCGGTCGGCCATGTTTCTTGTTGTTTCCAAGGAGATCGGCGTTGATATGTGCTGGGCTCAGCACACCGTTCGAAGCCGCAGCGATGCTTGACCGCCCCCGCCGAGATTTTGCCGCCGCCATCGCGCCGGCACCGCCCGCCGTGCCGATGCAGGCGGGGCCCGCGGTCACCGGGATCGCGCGTCCGGGTGGGGAGATCGCGAACCTGCAAATTTTGCGGGCGTTCGCGGCTTGCCTCGTCCTCGTGCACCACGTCGCGGTGTACGGGCAGGCCCTGCGCGGGGCCGGGCGGCCGTTCGCGGCCCTGGACCACCTGATGGGCGTCTGGGGCGTGGCGATCTTCTTCGCCCTGTCCGGGTTCCTGATGGCCCGGCTCGTCACCCGCGACGCGCCGCTCGTGTTCCTGGCGCATCGGGTCGGGCGCATCTTCCCGACCTATCTCGCGGTCGTGTCCCTGTTCGCCGGCGTCTTCGCGGCTTTTGGCCTACCCTTCGGCGGCGTGTCGGTGCTGGCCCTGTCGCTTGCGCCGGGCGGCGTGCGCGGCTCGCCGCTCAACGTGGAGTGGACGCTCGCCCTGGAACTGTCCTTCTACGTCGGATTGTTCCTGCTCGCCGCGGCGGGGTGGGCGCGCCGCCTCGTTCCCGTCGCCGCCTGCTGGCTGGTCCTTCTGGCCGTCGCCTTCCCGCTGCTGCCCCCCGACAGCCGCAGCCTGATGCCGCCGCCGCTCTACCTCGTGCCGGTCACGGCGGCCTGCGCGCCCTTCGCGGGGGGCCTGCTGCTGCCGCGCCTGATCGCGGCGGGGTGGGTGCGTCCGGCGACCGCGCTGCTGGCCCTGCCCTTGGTGGTGCTTTGCGCCTTCGTCGACACCGCCGCCGCGCGCTGGATCGGCGGCGTCGCCGCAATCCTGATCGTGGGCGCCGCCGTCACCGCGCCCGCCCTCCCCCGGGATCGCCCGGCGGCGCGGGCGGTGATCGCGCTGGGGGATTGGAGCTACGTGCTTTACCTCGCGCATCCGCCGGTGCTGATGCTGGCGAGCTGGGCCTGCCCAACGGACTGGCCGGGCGCGGCTTACGCCGGCATCGCCGTCGCGGGCGCCCTGCTGGTCGCCGCCCTACTCGGCCCCCTCGACGTCGCGGTCTACCGGCGCCTCCGCCGGCGGATCGATGCCCTGACGCCGGCCGCGCTGAAGCGGGCGGTGGCCACCTTCCTCGTCGTCTTCCTCGGCTGCGCCCTCTGGGGCAGCGTGGAGACGGCGCGCGACGCCCTCGCCGAGAGCCGCGCGCGCACCGCGATCGGCGTTCTACCCGCCGGCGCCTGGACCGCGCCGAGGCAGGCCGAGCTGGCGATCACCGAGCGCGGTCTCGCCTTGCCCTCCGCCCTGCGCGGGGCCGTCGAGTCGGTCGAGCGCCTGTCGCAGACGGAGTTCCTGATCACGGCTTACGCCTTCGATCCGGGCCGCCCGAGCCGCGGCCTGCAACTGGCCCTGTTCTGCGGAGGACGCCTCGTCGCCCTGGACAAGCCGCGGCGCCTCCGCCGGGACCTTGCCGCGCAGCCGGGCTTCGAGGGGATGGGCACGCGGCGCATCGGGTTCCGCACCCGCATTCCCGCCGAGGCCTGCGGCCCGGAGACGATCGTCGCCGCCCTCGTCGACGAGGGCGGCCTGATGGCGGTGCTGCCGGTCCCGCAACCCGCGCGATGACGCGAGAGTGAGCCGCCGCGGGCGTCAGATGCTGATCCGCTCGCGCCGCCCTCTCCCTGCGGCGGCCTGGCGAGGGCGCCCGCTGGTTCGGCGATTGCATCGGTGTCGTCCCACAAGGCGTCGGCAGGCGGAGCGCGCGACGCGCGGACCGAACTCGTCGCTAGGACCCGGCGAACCCAACCCAGGAGCGCGCATGCCGACGCATCACGAGATTCCGGCCGTCCCCGACACGATGGTGCTCGGATACTTCGACACCGCGCTGCCGCCGGTGCTGGAGATCGAGTCGGGCGACACGGTCACGCTGCATTCCTTTCCCGCAGGTGCGCGGGCGACGCTGCATCCCGACCCCGCGCGGGTCTCGGCCGAGCACTTGGCGGTGCTCGATCAATGCGTCCCCGGCCCCGGCCCGCACTTCGTCACCGGCCCGGTCCACGTCCGCGGCGCCGAGCCCGGCGACGTGCTGCAGGTGGAGATCCTTGACCTGGCGTTCCGTCAGGATTGGGGCTCCGTCTCGATCCTGCCGCTGCTGGGGACGCTGCCCGACGAGTTCACCGAGTACGAGACCATCCACCCGGACATCGACGTGGCGCGCGGCGTCTGCGTGCTGCCGTGGGGCACCGAGCTGCCGCTCGATCCGTTCTTCGGCATCCTCGGCACGGCGCCGTCCGCCGCCTGGGGCCGCGTCGGCACGGCGGTGCCGCGCGGCTTCGGCGGCAACATGGACAACAAGGAGCTGAAGGTCGGCGCGACCCTCTACCTGCCGGTCTACAACGCCGGCGCCGGGTTCTACGCCGGGGACGGCCACGGCGTGCAGGGCGACGGCGAGGTCTGCATCACGGCGCTGGAGACCGGGCTCACCGGCACCTTCCGCCTTACCGTGCGCAAGGACCTCGGCTACGAATGGCCGTTCGCCGAGACGCCCACCGACCTGATGTCGATCGGCCTGCACGAAAGCCTCGACGAGGCGATGCGGCAGGCGGTGCGCGAGATGGTGCGCCACGTCTGCGCCCGCACCGGGCTCACCCGCAACCAAGCCTACATGCTGTGCTCGCTCACCGGAAACCTGCGCATCACGCAGACGGTCGACGGCAACAAGGGCGTGCACATGCTGATGCCCAAGACTGCGCTGTGAGTGCGGTCGGCTTCATGGTGGCGAAGACCGCGCTGTCAGCGAGGTCGAATTCGCGCGTGGGCCGAGAGCGGGGCGTGCTCAATGTCCGGCAGCGAGACCGCCCCCGAGGCGCAGGCGCATCAGGTCGAGGAAGGCTTCCAGCACGTTGGCGTAGTCGTCGGTCCACGGCCGGCGAGTCAGGTCGGGCGCGACCCGCGTCCAGCCGAGGCGCTCGGCCTCGCGCGTAATCGCCGGATCGCGGGTCGCGATCACCACCATCGCGCGCATGCGGTAGCGGCGCTCGATCGGCTCGTCGATTGCGTCGATGCGCTGAAGCAGCGTCAGGCCCCGCTCCGCCGCGGCTCGGGCCAGCGCCGGCCGCAGGTCGAAATGCTGGTTCGAGACGTGGAGCGCCAGCACGCCCTGCGCGTCGAGGCGGTCGCGGTAGAGGGCCAGCGCTTCGCCCGTCAGCAGGTGCATCGGGATCGCGTCGGAGGAGAACGCGTCGACGATGAGGACGCGCGTCGGCTCCGTTGCGCGGGCGAGCGTCAGGCGGGCGTCGCCCTGAACGATGCGGGCCGTGGGCGCGCAGGCTGAGAGGAAGCGGAACCGGGTCGGGTCACTGGCGATCCGGACGACCTCCGGATCGATCTCGTAGAAGGTCCAGGCTTCGCCCGGGCGTGCCTGGCAGGCGAGGCTGCCCGCGCCGAGCCCGACCACCGACACGCGCGGCAGCGGCCCGTAGGCGTTGCGGGCGACTTCGAGCACGTCTGCGATCGCATGGCCGGTAGCGTAGTAGGTCGTCGGCTCCGGGCGCCCGAGGGCCGGGCGCCCGTCGTCCTCGCGGATGCGCATTGCCCCGTGCAGGGTCGTCCCGTGCGCGAGGAGGCGGAAGCGCCCCTGCGGGTCGGTCTCGATGCGGTGGACGCCGAAGAAGCTCCGCCGGTTCTCCACGTCCTGTGCCGACAGGAGCGGCATCGCCAGCACCAGCGCACAGAACAGGGCGGCACGGCCGAACGCCGCCCGCGGCGCGCGCCAGCTCAGCAGCAGGATCGTCATCATGATCGCGGCGGCCACGGAAGGCGCCGCCTCGGGCGCGAACCGCGCGAGGAGGGCGAGGCCGGCCGCGCCGGCCAGCGACACGGAAAGCCGCCGCAGGGCCGCCCCGGCGGCGAACCGCAGGGCGACCAGGGCGCCGGGCCGGCAGGCGAGCGCCGCCACCAGCAGGATCGGATATTCGGCCACCGTCGAGAACAGTCTCGGCGCGATCAGCGCGGCGAACAGGCCTCCGAGCATGCCGCCGAGCGAGGTGCAGAGATAGAACTCGGTCAGCCGGCTCGGGGCCGGCCGCAGGCGGTAGACCGCCCGGTGGGCGACGAGGCCCGCGACGAAGCAGAGGCCGAGGCTGAGCGGCAGGTCGGCGGCGAAGGGCAGACGCCCGATCATGGCCGCGCCAAGGACGACGGCGGTCCCCGCCACCTGCACCGCCGCGAGGGGACGCTCGGGCCAGGTCGCGAGCGAGCGGAAGGTGATGACGAAGGTGAGGAGGTAGAGCGCCAGCGGCAGCACCCACATCAGCGGGATCGCGGCGACGTCGGTGGTGACGTGGGCGGTGACGGCGACGAGCAGGCCGGACGGCACGGCCGAAAGGCCGACCCAGGCGAGGCGGCTCGCTAGGCTCGGGGCGGCGCAAGCCACCTCGGGCGTCACTGCGACCGGGCCGCGACTGTGCGCGCCACCGAGGACGGTGAGCGCGCAGGCCGCGACCGCGCCGGCGGCGAGCGCATAGCCGGCCGACCACAGCCGGGTCTGCTCGGCGAGCCCGAAGACCGGCTCGATCGCCAGCGGGTAGGCGATCAACGCTGCGAACGAGCCGAGGTTGGAGGCGCGGTAGAGGAAGTACGGGTCCTGCGCCCGGGCGTTGCCCGAGCGGGCGTACCAGGCCTGCAGCAGCGGCGCGCTCGCCGACAGGGCGAAGAACGGCGCGCCGACCGACGCGAGGAACAGGCCGACGAGCCAAAGCGCCTCGTCGCCGCCCTGCGCCGCGCCGGCCTCGGTCGCGACCGCGATCGGCAGGAACGTCGAGCCGGCGAGCAGCACGAGGCCGTGCACGACGACCGAGGCGCGCAAGGTCAGCCAGCGCGTCATCGCGTGGGCGTAGGCATAGCCGGCCAGCAGCAGACCCTGGAACACCACGGTCGCCACGGACCACACCGCCGGCGTGCCGCCGAGCACCGGCAGGACGCGCTTGGTGAAGATCGGCTGCAGGGCGAACAGCAGGAAGGCGGCGAGCAGCAGGGTGCCGGCGAAGACCAGCGTCTGGGCGAGGTCGCGGCCGACCGGCGCGGCGGCCCCCGGCGCGTCGACGCCGATCGGATCGGCCCTGCCGGCTGTCATCGTTCGCGTTCCCTGGCCCGAGTTCGGTAAGGCGCAGAGCTTAGCGAAAGGGGCTTAACCGTCCCTCAAGCCACATGTTTCAGGCGGTCGGCATGGCGTCGGCACCGCCTGAGGGGCCTGCGTGTGCAGTAAATCCGGGCTGGTCGAACGCAGCCGGGATCACTCCCACTCGATCGTGCCGGGGGGCTTCGAGGTGATGTCGTAGGTGACGCGGTTGATGCCCTTCACCTCGTTGATGATCCGGGTCGCGACTCGGCCGAGGAAGGCCATGTCGAACGGGTAGAAGTCGGCGGTCATGCCGTCGACGGAGGTGACGGCGCGCAGCGCGCAGACGTGGTCGTAGGTGCGCCCGTCGCCCATCACGCCGACGGTCTTCACCGGCAGGATCACCGCGAAGGCCTGCCAGATCGTGTCGTAGAGGCCGGCCTTGCGGATCTCGTCGAGGTAGATCGCGTCGGCCTTGCGCAGGGCCTCCAGCTTTTCCGGGGTGATCGTGCCGGGGCAGCGGATCGCGAGTCCCGGGCCGGGGAACGGGTGGCGGCCGACGAAGGCGTCGGGCAGGCCGAGCTCGCGCCCGAGCACCCGCACCTCGTCCTTGAACAGCTCGCGCAGGGGCTCGACGAGCTTCATGTTCATGCGCGCGGGCAGGCCGCCGACGTTGTGATGGCTCTTGATCGTCACGGACGGACCGCCCGAGAACGACACGCTCTCGATCACGTCCGGATAGAGCGTGCCCTGAGCCAGGAACGCCGCGCCGCCGATCTTCTTCGATTCCGCGTCGAACACGTCGATGAACAGCCGGCCGATGGTCTTGCGCTTCTCCTCGGGGTCGCTGACGCCGGTCAGCGCGTCGAGGAACAGGTCCTGCGCCTCCACGTGGACGAGGGGGATGTTGTAGTGGTCGCGGAACAGCCGCACGACCTCTTCGGCCTCGCCCATGCGCAGCAGGCCGTGATCGACGAAGACGCAGGTGAGCTGGTCGCCGATGGCCTCGTGCAGCAGTACCGCCGCCACCGAGGAATCGACGCCCCCCGAAAGGCCGCAGATCACCTTCTCGGAGCCGACCTGCTCGCGGATCTTGGCGATCGCCTCGGCGCGGTAGGCGCCCATGGTCCAGTCGCCCGAGCAGCCGGCGATGTCGCGCACGAAGTTGCGGATCAGCAGGGCGCCGTGCGGGGTGTGCGCCACCTCGGGGTGGAACTGGACCGCGTAGTAGTTGCGTGCCTCGTCGGCGACCGCGGCGAAGGGCGCGTTCTTCGAGATCGCCACGGTGGTGAAGCCGTCGGGCAGCTTGGTGACCCGGTCGCCGTGGCTCATCCAGACCGGGTAATGCTCGCCGACGTGCCAGACGCCCTTGAACAGCGGGCAATCGGACAGGATCTCGATCTCGGCCCGGCCGAACTCGGCGTGGTGGCCGCCCTCGACTTCGCCGCCGAGTTGCGCCGCCATCGTCTGCTGTCCGTAGCAGATCCCGAAGACCGGGACGCCCGAATCGAACACCACCTGGGGCGTGCGTGGCGAGGCGTCGCTCGTCACCGATTCGGGGCCCCCCGAGAGGATCACGCCCTTCGGCCGCGTCTCGGCGAAGGCCTCGGCCGCCTTCGTGAACGGCACGATCTCGCAATAGACCCCCTCCTCCCGGACGCGCCGGGCGATGAGCTGGGTCACCTGCGAGCCGAAGTCGACGATCAGGATCTTGTCGTGGTCGGTGTTCATGCCCCTCGCGTTAGACGAGGCGATTGCGCCGTGCAACGCGGGCGCCGCATGCGGGCCGCGCCAGCCTGTTCACGGCGCGCATGGGCGCCGGACCCGATGCGGCACGGCGTATCCCGAACCATGGCGGCGCGCCCACATCCGGTTCCCGACCGACGACTTCGCCTGCGCGACGTTTTCCGGACGCCTGGAGCGCCAGCGGACGGTGATCCGGGACCCAGCATCATCAAGGGCCGCATCAGCGGCTCGATCCGAACGGCGCAAGGTTTCGACGCTTCGCGACGTCTTCCGCTGAGTTCCGGATCGGGTTCCACTGACGCTTCACCCGTCCAGGAAAACGGGCACGGTGCTCACCGAGCCAATCGACCCGAAATCGTATCAGGCGGCGAGGAACCCGCGGACGTGGAGCCAGGCGAGGAACAGGCCGGGCCACGCCGCCACCGGCGTTCCGGGCGGCCCGAGGCCGAAACCGTGGCCGCCGCGCTCGAACAGGTGCATCTCGGCCGGGATCTTCGCCTTGCGCAGCGCGGCGAACATCAGGAGCACGTGGTCGCAGACCGCGATCGGGTCGTCCATCGCTTGCGCCATGAACATCGGCGGCGTGTCGGCGCGGACCTGCACATCGACCGAGTAGGTCCGCATCTCGACCTCGGTGACCTCGTCGCCGACGAGCACGCGCCGGGTCGAGGTGCCGTCGAACGGCGCCTTCATCGTGATGACGGGATAGAGCAGCCCGGCGAGCGCCGGCCGGTACGGCAGGGCGTCGTGCGCATCCACCGGCGGATAGAGGTTCTGGTTGCCGACCGCGGTCTCGCCCATCAGGTGCCCGCCGGCCGAGAAGCCCAGCACGCCGACGCGGGCCGGATCGATGCCGAGCTCCGTCGATTGCGCGCGGACCAGGCGCACGGCGCGCTGCGCGTCCTGCCGCGGGGCGTCGGGGCCGTTGTCCCAGCCCTCGCCGGGCAGCCGGTAGATCAGCAGGAAGACCGTCACGCCGACGGCCGTCAGCATCTGGCCCACCGGCACGCCTTCGTTGCCGATGTCGATGAACCGGTAGCCGCCGCCGGCCGCCACGATCATCGCCGACCCGTTCGGCTTGTCGGGGCGGATCACCAGAAGGCACGGGCGCTCGACCTTGGTGATGACGCCGCGCGCCGTCTCGTCGAAGCGGTAGCCGTTCGGATCGGGGCCCTCGCCGCCGCCCGGCGGGTCGCCCGGCCAGAGGTCGATGACCTGAAGCTGCGCACCCGGCGCCGTCCGCGGCAGGGCGGGGACCAGCTCGCCCGGCGGTTTGACCGCCCCCTGTGCCCGCGCCGCGCCCTGCCCGGCCATCGCGGCCGCGGTCGCCGCCAGGAGCGTTCTCCGATCCAGGCCCATCGGTCTCCTGCGGTGTCTTCGAGGCGGTGTCTTCGAGGCGGCGTCTTGCGAGGCAGCGTCTTCGGGATCGCTCGGACAACGCCGGCTGGACGGAGCGGTTGCGGCCCTCAGCCGGCCCGGGTCAGGGTGGCGACGTAGAACCCGTCCGTGCCGGTGCGCGCCGGGCTCATCTGCAGCCCGTGCGCAGTGAAGCGAAGCGCCTCGGCGAGGCCGGGAGCGTGCGCGTCCGCCACCTCGCGCGCAGGCACCACCGCGAACGCGCCGCCGCCGCGTGCGAGGAAGCCCGCCACGGCGTCGTCGTTCTCCGCCGGCAGCAGCGAGCAGGTGACGTAGGTGATGCGGCCGCCGGGGCGCACGAGGCTCCCGGCGCGGTCGAGCACCGTCGCCTGCTCGGCGACCCGGGCGGCGAGGCTGCCGGGCCGCAGGCGCCACTTCGCGTCGGGGTTTCGGCGCCACGTGCCGGTGCCGGTGCAGGGGGCGTCCACCAGCACGCGGTCGACGTGCCCGTCGAGGTCGCCGAGCACGTCCGTGCGCATCCGGCCGCCGCGGGGCGTGCGCACTTCGGCGTTCGCGCCGGACCGGCGCAGGCGCTCGTGGATCGGCGCGAGGCGGCGCGGGTCGTCGTCGGTGGCGACGAGGCGGCCGCCGTTGCCGGTGAGCGCGGCCAGCGCCAGGGTCTTGCCGCCGCCGCCGGCGCAGAGGTCCACCACCGTCTCGCCCTTGCGGGCGCCGGTCATCATCGCGGCGAGCTGCGAGCCCTCGTCCTGGATCTCGTACCAGCCGTCCAGGAACTCCGGCTCGACATGCAGGGCCGGCCCGCGCCCGTCTGCGCCGATCGGCACGCGCAGGCCCGCGGGCGCATGCGGCGTCGGCGCGGCGCCGTGGTGGGCAAGGCCCGGCATCGCCGCCTCGCGGTCGCCCTTCAGGGCGTTGACGCGGATGTCGAGGGGCGCGCGCCGGGCGAGCGCCTTCAGCTCGGGCAGGAGTTCGTCGCCGAGGATCGCCTCGAGCTGCGGCAGCACCCATTCCGGCACGTCGCCCGCGACGTGGGGCGGCGCGTCGGCGAGGTTGCCCTCCGACAGGCGCCGGCCCTCGTCCTCGGCGAGCTTTTCCGGCGCGAAGCCCTCGCCGTTGAACAGCGCCGCGATCGAGGGGGCGGCGAGGCCCTGCTGCAGCCGCAGCGATCCGAGCAGCACCGCGCGCGGGCTGTCGTCGCCCATGATCCAGGCGGCCGAGGACCGTCGCCGCAGGGCGTCGTAGACGAGGCTGGCGATGCCGCCGCGGTCGCCCGAGCCGGCGAAGCGGTGGTTGAGGCCCCAATCCTTGAGGGCGTCGGCGGCCGGCCGTCGGCGGCCGGCGATGTCGGCGAGCACCTCGATGGCGGCGGCGCAGCGGGCGGCTGGAGTCAGGACGGTCTCCTCTTGCGGATCAGCAGGTGTCGCGAGCGCGATAGACCCGGCGCCCACCGCCTGTCGAAGGAAATCGGCGACGCCACGATACGGCCACGCTTAGCCCGCGCGGCGGACACGATACGGCCGAGCTTCCGGCGCGATCGGCGTCCAGACCCGCAGGCTGCGACGCGTCCCTGCGTCGCGAAGGCCGGATGAACCCATGTCGCCCGTGATCCACCTCACCCTCGCCGGCATCCTGATGCTGGCGGTCGCCGCCTGCTCCACCGCGCCGGCCGCGCCCGACCTCACGCCGCCGCCGCGTCGCCCGCTCGATGCGAAGACGCAGCTCGAATACGGCAACCCGCCCCCGCCGCCCGGCCCGCGCTACTGATCGGTCGTCTGCGTCTTCACGCGATGCGGATGTCGCCGCGCGTGAAGACCGCCCGACGCATAGCACTCAGGCCTCGTCTTCCGACGACGCGCCGCGATATAGTGCCTCGAAGTCTCGACCGCCGTAGAACACGTTGGTGATCCGCACGCTGGTAGGCTCGGCACGGTAAGCGATCACGGCCGTATGCTCGAACGGGACCGTCCGCAGGCCGGTTTCCAGGTCGTCGCGGGGACGGCCGCCATGGGGAGCATCACCGATGCGTTCGCATCGGTCCTTGATTCGCTGCACGAAGCCTCTGGCGGTGGGCACGCTCCGGCTCGCGAGCAGGATCATGCGGAAGATGTCACGCAGGTCGTCCAAGGCTTCCGCGCGGTAGCTGACCGGCAGCCTACGCACGGGAGGCGTCTTTTTCGGCCTCGGCGAACATCGCGTCCAGGTTTGCCTGCACGTCCTCGCCGGTTAGGTCCGGACGCGGGTCGTCGAGAGACCGACGAACGCGGGCGCGGATCACGTTCAGCCGTTCCGCATCCTCAAGGCGCTGTCGCTGCCAGAGACGTACGGCATCGCGGAGGACTTCGCTGGTGGACGCGTACTCGCCGGCCGCGACGCTCTCGCGCACGGCGCGGAGGTGCTCCGGCGTCATGGTGATGCTGATCTTCTCAGCAGGCGGCATGGTCGGTCGCCTTCGTTCCGTTCCGACTATGGTAGCATAAAATCCGACCCACCGCGGCGTGCGATGTTCCTTCCGATACAGGAATTGGTGTGACGGACAGGTCGCGGGCATGGCGTTCATCGTTCCGCAGAGGGTCGCTGTCGACACGACCCTCAGCGCCCGCCTCGTAACCGAGGCGGGCCAGCGCCCACGTCTGCCAAGTCGAGCCGCTGCGGCCTGCACAGGCGCACTGTATCCTCGCGCGTCTCCCCGCCTTACCGCCTAGACACGCGGCTGGCTCGTCTCGCGGGCGCGGCGATGTTCGTAGGTCTTCAAGCCGGTGAACACGCGCTCGAGGTGCGGAAGCTTGCGCTCCGTCGCGCGCCCGCGGGCGATCAGGTCGCCGACGACGTGGTCGGCCTCGATCCGGCCCCCGCCCTCGATGTCGCGGAGCATCGAGGCGGTCAGCGGCGATCCATCCGCGGTCAGCATGGCGCGGGCCTGGGTCGCCACCTTCTCGCGCGGCGCGAACCCGTTCGCGCCGGCGATGGCGAGGCATTCGTCGTGCAGGCCGGCGATGAAGTCCCGGCCGCCCTCGGCCGCGACGACGTCGCCGATCGCGCCCCGCATCAGCGTGGTCGCGCCGGCGAGCGTGGCGAGGAACACCCACTTCTCCCACATCTCCAGCACGATCCTGTCCGACAGGCGCGGCTGGAACGTCGCGCCCTGCATCATCGCCTCGATCGCGGCGCAGCGCTCGGAGCGGGTGCCGTCGCGCTCGCCGTAGGTCAGGGTGCAGAAGTCGCTCATGTGGCGGATCTCGCCGTCCGGCCCCAGCGTCGCCGCGATGGCGCAGGAACCGCCGAGGACGCGGTGTGCGCCGAAGCGCGCGTCGAGCGCGTCGAGATGGGCCAGCCCATTGAGGACCGGCAGGATGGCGGTGCCCTCCCCCACCGCGGGGGCGATGTCGTCGAGGGCGCTGTCGAGGTCGTAGGCCTTGCACGAGAGCAGCACGAGATCGAAGCCGCCGGCCTCGGCCAGCGCGTCCGCCGTCACCGTCCGCGGCGCGGCGAGGTGAAGGTCGCCGAGCTTGCTCGTCACGACGAGCCCGTTCGCGGCGAGCTTCTTCGCCCGCGCCGGCCGGACCAGGAACGTCACATCGCGCCCGGCCTCGGCGAGCCGCGCCCCGTAGTAGCCACCGGTCGCCCCGGCCCCGACCACCAGCACCCGCATCACGTCTTCTCCCGAGCAGCGTTCACCTGACGATCCCATGCGTGCGCCGAACGCGCGGCGCAACGGCCGTCTCGGATCACACACCGTCGATCCGCGCGTTCAGCCCTCATGGACCCCGAGGTTCAGCCGACCAATCCGTGAGGCCGACGACCCGCGCGGCCCACGGTGTGCCCGACATCGTGCGGACGAGACGCAGGTCGGCCGTGACGACGTGCCTGTTCCAGCCGGCCGCCGCCGCGACGTAGGGTGCGTCGTAGAACGAGGTCCCTGCATCGACCGCCACCGCGATCGCTTCGGCATGGAGCACGCCGAGCGGGATTGCGGACACCGTGCGGGACTGCCCTGCGAGCGCCGCGGCCATCTCGTCCCGAGGCAGCGCCCCGGCACGCACATGGCGCGTGAGGACATGCCCGATCTCGGCGGCCGCATGGGTCGGTGTGACGAGCAAGTCCGGTCCGGACAGAAGGCGACAGGCGCCGTCCGACCCTTCCTCCCGGATGTACCATTTCACGATGACGCTCGCGTCAACGACGAGGATCACGTTGCGTCACGCAACCGCCGGATCATCAGCGTGCTGTCTTCGAGCCGATCGCCGTCGGCGGGGTCCCGGGAGGCGGCTCGGATGCGATCGGCGTGTGCGAGGCGCTCTGCCGGCGTCCACATCAGGCCGTGGAAGAGGGCGTCCTTGGCGATCTCCTCGGGCACGCGCCCATCTTCGGCCGCTCGCTCGAGCAATAGCGCGATCAGCATCTGATCGACAATCGTCAGATTTAGGTCGCCCACGATCCCAACTTCGCGCCTCGCTGCCGGTGAGATCGCACAAGGGTCGGCGAGAAGAACAAGGGACGGCCGGTTTCAGCCAAGCCTTAGGTCCGCGAGGGGTAATTCGGGCTCTCGCGCGTGATCGTCACGTCGTGGACGTGGCTTTCGCGCAGGCCCGCATTGGTGATGCGGATGAACTGCGCCCGCTCCTGGAAGTCCGGCACGGTCGGGGCGCCGACATAGCCCATCGCGGCGCGCAGGCCGCCGGCGAGCTGGTGCAAGACCGCCGCCACCGGGCCCTTGTACGGCACCTGCCCCTCGATGCCCTCGGGCACGAGCTTGTGTGTGTCGTTGACCTCGGCCTGGAAATAGCGGTCGGCCGAGCCGCGGGCCATCGCACCGACCGAGCCCATGCCGCGGTAGCTCTTGTAGGAGCGACCCTGGTACAGGAACACCTCGCCGGGTGCCTCGTCCGTGCCGGCCAGCAGCGAGCCGAGCATCGCCACCGAGGCGCCGGCGGCGATCGCCTTGGCGAGGTCGCCGGAATACTTGATGCCGCCGTCGGCGATCACCGGGATGCCGGCGTCGTGGGCGGCCTCGACCGCCTCCATGATCGCGGTGAGCTGCGGGACGCCGACGCCGGCGACGATGCGGGTGGTGCAGATCGATCCCGGCCCGATGCCGACCTTCACCGCGTCCGCGCCTGCGTCGATCAGCGCCTGCGTGCCCTCGCGGGTCGCGACGTTGCCGGCGATGACCTGCACGGCGTTCGAGAGCTGCTTCACCCGGCGCACGCTGTCGAGCACCTTGATCGAGTGGCCGTGCGCGGTGTCGACGACGATCACGTCGCAGCCGGCGTCGATCAGGCGCTCGGCCCGCTCGAAGCCCTGGTCGCCGGTGGTGGTGGCCGCCGCCACCCGGAGGCGGCCCTGCTCGTCCTTCACCGCCTTCGGGTAGGTGACCTGCTTCTCGATGTCCTTGACCGTGATCAGGCCGATGCAGCGGAAGTGGTCGTCGACGACGAGCAGCTTCTCGATCCGGAACTGGTGGAGGAGGTGCTTGGCCTCGTCCTGCGTCACGCCCTCGCGCACGGTGATCAGCCGGTCGCGGGTCATCAGCTCGGAGACGGGCTGGGCCGGGTGCGTCGCGAAGCGCACGTCGCGGTTGGTGAGGATGCCCACGAGCTTGCCGCGCGAGCCGTTGGGGCCGCGCTCGACCACCGGAATGCCGGAGATGCGGTTGACCTTCATCACCTCGAAGGCGTCGGCCAGGGTCTCGTCGGGATGGATGGTGATCGGGTTCAGCACCATGCCCGATTCGTACTTCTTCACCAGCCGCACCTGCTCGGCCTGCTCGGCCGGCTCGAGGTTGCGGTGGATCACGCCGAGGCCGCCGTTCTGGGCCATGGCGATGGCCATCGGCGCCTCGGTGACGGTGTCCATGGCCGAGGCTACGATCGGCAGGTTGAGGCTGATGGTGCGCGTCAGCTGCGTCGCGACGTTGACCTCGGTCGGCATCACCGAGGAGGCGGCCGGGCGCAGGAGGACGTCGTCGAAGGTCAGGCCCTCGATGATCGAAGCGGAGCTGATACGGGCCATGAGCCAACGGTCCTGGAGGGCTGCCGGGGCGACCGAAGGTCGAGCGCGGCATGGAGCGGGTTGGCACGGGCCAGTATCATGCGGTGCGGTGCCCGCAAAGGCGGCAACCCCGCGCGGTGCGGGATAAACGCCGCGTGGGCCGGTTGCGTCCGCCGCATGGCGTCCGGGACGCCCCTGCCCGTCAGCGGGTGCGCGGCCCCTTGTCGGAATAGTCCGGCGGCAGGCCGATGTAGTCGGTGAGGATGCCGTCGACGCCGGGCGCCCGGCCGAACGCCTCGCAATCCGGGTCCAGCGGCGCCTCGCCCAGGGTGGTCACGCGGACGCGGTTCCAGGTCGGCAGGGTGAGCGGCGCCTTGAACGGGTCTTCGCCGGTGGCGAGGTAGAAGCCGAAATCCTGGCCGAAGTCGCCGGCGAGGTCGTAGGCGTCGCTGATCCGCGAGTAGCGCGGCTGGCTCGTGAACGAGTTCGCCGCCCCGCCCCACACCATCGCCGCCCGCTGCTCGTGGCGGCGGTCGAGCGCCTCGGCCTCGACGGTGAGGCTCCCGAGGCCGATCGGCACGCGCGGGATCGGGATGCGCCCGAGCCCCTCGGCGAAGCCGATGCCGACCTGCCCCGCCACGGTGACGGCGGCGGAGGTGCCGATGGTGGCGCCCGCGCCGAGCAGGTCGGTCGGGTCGACGCGGGTCACCTGCGCGCGCACCGTCAAGTCGGCGTTGCGGCTCGACACCACGTCGTAGCGCAGCGACAGCTCGTAGCAGAGCGCGCGGTCGGCGTTGTTCGCCACGAGCCGGCGCTCGGCCTCGCCGATGCCGACGGCGCCCGCAACGTTGGCGGGAAACTGCGTCGGGATGATCCGGACGGTCTTGGTCCGGGCGAGCGCCCCGGCGTCGGCGTAGAGGCGCGCCGTGGTCGAGGCCTCGGTGCTGGCCCGGAGGCGGTCATATCGGGAGAGCGAGCCGACGTCGTTGAGGAGGACGGTGCCGCAGGCGCCGAGCGCACACATCACCGCAGACGCGGCGGCGAGCCGCGTCACCGATCGGGGCAGGGTCGATGGACGAAGCATCCTGGCACTTTCGCGGGTCTCGCCGCGGCGTCCCGGGCTCCGCCGACGAACGTCGGGGCACCGCGCGGAAGCTCGGCATCGTTACCGTAAAGCTTAAGGCCGATCCCCCCGTCTCGGAAGGGTCGAGGCCGCGTTCAGCCATGTTCAGAAACAAAGCGTGGCCGATCCGCCACGGATCGACCGGGCGCACATCCCGTGTCAAGCGCTGCAGCGCACGCCCCGCCGACGCCACGAGGCAGGGCGCCCCGAACCTTCCTCCGGCCCGATGCGCGCATCCCAGATCGTCCCCCTCGTCGTCGCCACCGCCTTGTTCATGGAGAACACCGACTCCACGGTGATCGCCACGGCGCTTCCCACCATCGCGCAGAGCCTCGGCGAGGATCCGATCGCCTTGAAGCTCGCGCTCACCGCCTATCTGGTGAGTTTGGCGATCTTCATCCCGATCAGCGGCTGGATGGCCGACCGCTACGGCTCGCGCACCGTGTTCCGCGCGGCGATCGCGGTGTTCATGGCAGGCTCGGTCGCCTGCGCGGTCTCCAACGGGCTCGCCGGCTTCGTCGCCGCCCGGTTCCTGCAGGGTCTGGGCGGCGCGATGATGGTGCCGGTCGGCCGCCTCGTGATCCTGCGCAGCGTGCCGAAGGCCGAGCTGGTCTCGGCGCTCGCCTACCTGACGATTCCGGCCCTGATCGGCCCGATCATGGGTCCGCCGCTCGGCGGCCTGATCACCACCTATCTCGACTGGCGCTGGATCTTCTTCATCAACATCCCGATCGGAATCGTCGGGATCGTGCTCGCGACGCTGTACTTCGAGGACGTCCGCGAGCCCGAGCGGCCGCCCCTCGACCTCGTCGGCTTCGCGATGCTCGGGCCGGGGCTCGCCGCCCTGATGCTCGGTCTCGCCTCCACCGGGCGGCACCTGCTGCCGGGCTGGATGACCTGGGCGAGCCTCGGCGGCGGCGCCGTGCTGCTCGCGCTGTATTTCGGGCACTCGCGGCGGATGGCCCATCCGATCCTGCGCCTCGACCTGATGCGCCACCCGACTTTCCGCATCGCGGTGATCGGCGGCAGCCTGTTCCGCATCGGCACCGGGGCGATTCCGTTCCTGCTGCCGCTGATGCTGCAGGTCGGGTTCGGGCTCGATCCGCTGCAATCGGGGCTGATCACGTTCTCGGCCGCCGCCGGGGCGATGTTCGTGAAGACGGTCGGCCCCCGCATCCTGCGACGCTACGGCTTCCGACCGGTCATGGTCTGCAACGCGGTGTTCGCCGCGTTCTTCCTCGCGGTGAACGGCCTCTACACCGCGAGCACGCCGCATGGGCTGATGCTCAGCATCCTGTTCCTCGGCGGCTGCCTGCGCTCGCTCCAGTTCACCTGCGTCAACGCCATCGCCTACGCCGACCTCGAGAAGGCCGAGATGAGCGCGGGCACGAGCCTCGCCAGCGTCGCACAGCAGATCTCGCTGAGCCTCGGCGTGACGCTGGGCGCGCTTGCGCTGGAAGGGGCCGCCGCGTGGCACGGCCGCAGCGCGATCGCGGCCGCGGATTTCGGCCCGGCGTTCCTGGCCGTCGCGCTGATCTCGGCCGCCTCGGTCTTCCCCTTCCGGCAGCTCGCGCCGGATGCCGGCGCCGAGGTCTCCGGCCGGATGATCGCGCGCACCGCGCCGACGGCCGCGCCGGGCCGGCAATAGGCCGTGGCCCCACCCC
>NZ_VRUW01000069.1:0-27031 GCF_008039475.1 Methylobacterium sp. WL12
CTGCCGCCGTCTCGCGAAGGATTGGGAATGCAAAAGCCGGAAAGGGCGAGCGTTCGTCCTCTTGGCCTCCATCCGCCTCATGACCCGAAAGCTCTGTCAGAAAACATCATGATGCCGGACAGACTCTGAGATATGACCATCTGGACCACCGAGAACGCCAGACATTGGATGCCTGAGAAGAACACTGATTGGCTCATAGGCGCCATCAAGGTCTCCGCTTTCGGGGATCAGATACATCCAGCTGGATAACCATGTTGGGTCGGGAGCGGACCCAAAGCATGGGTTCCATCCGTCAGATTTCGACCACTAGGATCGCGGGCGGCAGGCGGAAGGCCTCCGCTTCCCGCGCGTCCGGTCCGACCGGCTGCCCCCGGCTCACGAGCACGTCGCCGACATGGACGTCGGCGCGGGCCATCATCGCGTCCGTCAATTCCGGCGCGTCTTCGTATTCGTCCGCCTGGATGACGTGGGCATCCGTCTTCGCGAAGTCCGTTTCGCCGAACGCATCAGCGGAGAAGCGGGCCGTAGAGGGCTTGCTCTCGTGCATTGGCTTTCCTCATCGTAAAAACGTGACGGTCCGTGCCACGCGGCGTCCACCCGACGACGACCATGCGCGCGTCGAGCAATCCAACGGTGCGACGCGGGACCTCGTCGTCGTCGGCGCGACGATCCTCGAACGGATACGGTTTTCGTTTGAACTCGTCGCCTGCGCACCGTTTTCCCGGACGCCTGGAGCGTCAGCGGACGGCGATCCGGGACCCAGCATCGACAAGGGCCGCGTCAGTGGCTCGATACGAACGGCGCAACGAGATCGACGCTTCGCGGCGTCTTCTGCTGGGTCCCGGATCAGGTTCCGCGGACGCTTCACCCGTCCGGGAGAACGGGCGCCGTGTCCGCAGAACCGATCGACCGGACATCGTATGACCTGTGATGTCAGCAAACACGAGGGCCGACGCGAGGAAGCCCACGCCGTAACCCGGCCAAAGCCGTGTCGCACTTTGCCGGGTGGACCGTGATCGCCCTCGCTATCCAGAAGTGATGAAGAGACGGCCGCGTCAATGAACCCCGCGGCGCCTACCTGTCGGAAGCCTGCGTCCGCGGCCCGTAGCTCCTGAACTTCTCGATGTTGCGCGCGATCTCGGCATCGGAGAGCACCACCGGCGTGCCGACCTGCAACGCGACCGCGTATTGCCGGCACAGGGTCTCCATCTCCACCGCGAGCCAGAGCGCCTTGGGCAGGTCCGGCCCGGTGGCGATCATGCCGTGGTTGGCGAGCAGGCAGCCGTTGCGATCCTCCAGCGCTTCGAGCGCGAGCCGCGAGAGCTCTTCGGTGCCGAAGGTGGCGTAGCCGGAGCAGCGGATCGTCGGGCCGCCGACGGCGGCGATCATGTAGTGCACCGCGGGGATCGTCTGCCGGCACATCGCGAAGGCGGTGCCGTGATCGGGGTGAGCGTGCACCACCGCGTTCACCGCCGGCTTCTCGCGCAGGATGTCGCGGTGGAAGCGCCATTCCGAGGACGGGCTCAGCGGGTGGTCGAAGCCGCCGTCCATCGCCAGGAAGACCACCTCCGCCTCGCCGATGCGGGCGCTCGGGACGCCCGAGGGCGTGATCAGCAAGCCGTCGCGCCAGCGCAGGGAGACGTTGCCCGAGGTGCCGCGGTTGAGGCCCTGCGCATCGAGGTCGCGCGCGGCCGCCACCACAGCCGCCCGCGCCCTGCTCTCGTCGGCATCCATTCGCGGCCCTTCCGGTTGTCCAGCCCCCGATAAGCGCGAAGGCCCGGCACCGTAAAGACGGTGCCGGGCCTCCTTGCGTTCGGCCGGTGGAGCATTTTCAAGCGAGGTGGATGCCGGCTCGCGTGGAGACAATGCGACCACACAGCAGGTGAGAGCATTTTCCGTGATCCAGGGATCACGGAAAATGCTCTCGTGGAGCGTCGCGGCCTCAGGCGGCGACGGCCCCTCGGGCGGCGGTCGTCTCGGGCGCGGCGAGCATCGCGTTGGCGACCACGCGCTTGCGCCAGGGCTTCAGCACCGCGATGGCGAGTATCGAGGCCAGGATGTTGGCGCCGGCCGCCAGCAGGAACACGCCGTCCCAGCTGCCGGAGCTCTGCTGCAGGTAGTTCGCTGCCGGCACCAGCAGGGCCGCCGTGCCCTTGGCGGTGTAGAGCAGGCCGGCGTTGGTCGCCGCGAACTTCGACCCGAAGGTGTCGGTGCAGGTCGAGGGGAAGAGCGAGTAGATCTCACCCCAGGCGAAGAACACGAAGCCCGAGAGCAGCACGAACCACAGCGGATCGTGACCCCAGAGGTAGAGCATGTAGATGCCGAAGCCTTCCATCGCGAAGGCGATGAACATCGTGTTCTCGCGGCCGATCTTGTCCGAGACCCAGCCGAAGAACGGCCGCGTCAGCCCGTTGAGCACCCGGTCGATGGTCGCGGCGAAGGTGATCGCCACCATGGTGATGCCCATGATCGTCACCGGGACCTTGTCGACGCCGATGTCGGCGGCGATCGGCTTCAGGTTGGCGGTGATCATCAGGCCGCCGGCGCCGACGATGACGAACATGAAGTACATCAGCCAGAAGATCGGCTGCCGGACGACCTCGCCGGGCGCGTAGTTGCGCCGGGTCTGGATCACGTTGGCGTTCACCGCCGCCTCGGGCACCTGGCCCTTCTTCGGCGAAATCAGGAAGAAGGCGAGCAGGCAGACGACGATGCCCTGGCCGAGGCCGAACCAGAGGAACGCGGCCTGGAAGCCGTTCTCGGCGATCATCCACTGGATCGGCGCGACGGTGAAGGCCGAGCCGGCGCCGAAGCCCGCCGCGGTGATGCCGGCTGCGAGGCCGCGCTTGTCCGGGAACCACTTGAGCGCGCTGCCGACACAGGTGCCGTAGACCGCGCCCGCGCCGATGCCGGCGACGACCTGGCCGAGATAGAACATGTTGAGCGTGGTGGCGTAGGAATTGATCACCCAGCCGACGCCGCAGAGCAGGCCGCCGAACAGGACGACCACCCGCGGGCCGTACTTGTCCACGAACCAGCCTTCGACCGGGACGAGCCAGGTCTCGAACAGCACGAACAGCGTGAAGGCCCACTGGATCGCCGCGCGGTCGAAGCCGAACTTCTTCTGGATGTCGGGCACGAAGAACGTCCAGCCGTACTGGAGGTTCGCGATCATCACCATGCAGACCACGCCGAGCGCGAGCTGCATCCATCGATATCCGTCGGACACCCGTCCGATCGCCTGTCTGTCGTCGTTTGGCATCGTCATCCTCCCAGAGGTCTTGCTTGAGGCCGGTTGTCCGGCACGTGGCGTGTCGTCCGCGTTGGTCGCGGCGTCGTCGGATCGGGAACCGCCCGAAAGGGACGGTCGCCGACCTTTGCGCCGTTATTCGCCGACGCCCTTCAATCCTCGATGTCGTCGCGCGGAGACCTTCGTCCACGCGAGAACCGCAATGTCGGCATGGTCCTGATGCCGCGTTCCGGCTTCCGATGCAGCTTCGATTGCACGGTTCATCTCGGAAAAACTTTTGGCACCGCAACAAGAAAAAATCAGCGCACCGGCTGGGCGATCTCTGGTCTACGGTATGCCAGAAATATCGTGCGATATCCGCTCGGAACCTGTCAACGCGACCGGAATAAAAATACAGAAATTTCGTTCGGATTAGGAGCTGCCGACAGACGTGGTCCTCAAAGGGACGGCTCGGCCCGAGTGCGAGGCTTCGGAGCCGAGCGACGGCCGATCCGACCGACCCTGCATCGCCGCGTGTGCCATCTAGGCTGACGCCAAGGTTTGCGTTACGTCGGCGATCGGTCGCGCGTCGAATTCCAATCCAAGAACGCGGACCGACGGATACGGCATGTCGAACTCCGAGTCGCTCAGCATCAAGCCGATCGTGGTCAGTTCGAGCCTGCGCACCCTCGCCTACGAGGCGTTGAAGACGTTCATCACCAACATGGACATCTACGGGCGCCCGGACGAGGTGCGCCTCGACGAGCGCAAGCTGTCGCAGGATCTCGGCGTCAGCCGCACGCCGGTGCGCGAGGCGCTGACCGTGCTGGAGCAGGAAGGGTTCGTCCGGTCCGAGGCCCGGCGCGGCGTCTTCGTCATCAAGAAGACGAAGAAGGAGATCGTCGGGATGATCCATTCCTGGGCGGCACTCGAAAGCATGGCCGCCCGGCTCGCCTGCACCCGGGCCTCGGATGCCGAGCTGCGCTCGCTGCGCGAGGCCTTCCCCGAGTTCTACGACGGGCGGCCGGCCGAGCACATCGACGAGTACTCGGACGCCAACATCCGCTTCCACCAGAAGATCATCTCGCTCGGGCAATGCGCGGTGATCTCCGAGCTGTCGAGCAACCTGCTGATGCACGTGCGCGGCATCCGCAACACCGCGCTCCGCCAGGGCGACCGGGCCGAGAAGTCGATCCGCGAGCATGTCGCGATCATCAAGGCGCTCGAGGCGCGCGACGTGGAAGCCGCCGAGCGGCTCGTGCGCGACCACGGCATCGGCCTCGCCGACCACGTCGACGCCTACGGCGCCTACCTCGACTGAACCGATCCCGGTTTTCCGATCTTCCTGCGCGCGTGGTGCACTCCGTCCACCGCGCGCGAACGCATGCGCGCCTTACATGATTGGTATGTGGCGTTTGGCATACCAGAATGCAGCGCACCATGAGATCTATTGCGTCGCAACACGCATCGGGATCCCGCCATGTTCTCCTCGTTCCTCGCCGTCTTCGCCGCCCTCGCCAGCGTCCAGGTGCTGCTCGTCGTGAAGCTCGCCGACTTCCTCACCGACGGCGCCGAGGCGCGCGGTGCCCGCTCGGTCGCAGCCGACGTCCACGGCGCCACCGCCGCCTGAGCACGCGTCCGAGTTGTAATCCGCCGCGCGTCTGCGCACTCTGCCCGCGAGTCGAGGGGCGAGGCCCGATGCCGAATCAGGCATCATGATGGCGTCGCCGAAGGAGGCCGGAAACGGTTCACTCATGAAGTTCGGTTTATCGTCAACACGGCGTTGACGAGGACAACCGAGGAAGGCCGGCATTGGCACAGGGCGCTCCGTTCCCGGCCATGGAGGACGCGTTCGTCCTCCTGATCACCGACCGTCCGGACCTGCGGCGCACCCTGGCGCGCGGGATCGACCTGGTGATGCCGTGCCGCACGGTCTCGGCCTGGCCTGAAGGCGGCGCCCGCCCCGCGCTGGTGGTGATCGACCTGCCGGCAGCCGGCGCAGACGCCGTCCGCGCCGACACCGCCTTGACGCCGACGCTCGTGCTGGAGCGCGACGCCGCGCGGCGCCGGCCCACGTCACCCATCCTGAAGACCCTGCCGGCCGCGACGCGGCGCGAAGCGATCCTCGCCGACGCCTTCGCGATGATCGAGGTCGCCATCGCGCGGACCCGGGTGCTCGACGCGCGGAGTGCCGCCGCGACGACGATCGTGTCGGAGATCTTCGATTCGGCGGCGCTCGGCGCGCCGTTCCAACCGAGCGAGATCGATCGCGGCACCGAGATCGTCCTGGCCGCGGTGTCGGAGGTCGGCATCGGCGACTGGCTCGCCACGGTGTGGCGCCACGACGCCGGCGTCTACCAGCACACCCTCGGCGTCGCCGGCTACGCCGCGGCGTTCGGCGGCCGGGTCGGCCTCTCGCGCCCCGACCGGCACCGCCTGACCAAGGCCGCGCTGCTGCACGACATCGGCAAGGCGCGCATCCCCGTCGAGATCCTGAACAAGCCCGGCCGGCTGACGGCGGAGGAGATGCGCCTGATGCGCCGGCATCCGGAGATCGGCGCGGGGCTGCTCGACGCGCAGGGCGGATTCGATCCGGCGATCGTCGAGGTGGTGCGCCACCACCACGAGAAGCTCGACGGCACCGGGTATCCGGCCGGCCTGCGCGACGGCGCGATCACCGACCTCGTCCGCATCGTCGCGATCTGCGACGTGTTCTCGGCGCTGACCGAGCGCCGGACCTACCGCGATTCCGTCGCTGCCCCCGAGGCGCTGGCGACGATGGAGGGGATGAAAGGCCACCTCGACCGCGCGCTGATGCAGGCCTTCGCGCCCGTGGCCCTCGGCCGTGCGGTGGAGTTGGCCTGATCAGCGCGTTTCAAACGCGCCGGCCTCCACGCGGCTTGAAAAGACTCACGCCCTGCCCGCGACGGGCCGCCATCGCGGCGGAGACCAGGCCGAGGCCGCCGACGGTGGCGAACAGCGCGGCGAAGGCGCGCCCGATCCCGTCCGCGCCGAACACCCGGTCGTTCAGCAGACCGAGCAGGGCCGGCCCGGCGCCGAGCGCCACGAGGGTCACGAAGGCGATGAACAGGCCGCTGATCCGCCCCCGCAGGGCGACCGGCGTCAGGAACTGGATGCCGGCCAGGCTCGGCGGGCTGCAGAAGCCGAGGGCCGCGACCAGGGCCGCGAACCCGCCAAGCGAGAGGCCGAGCCCGGGCGCGAACACCATGACGAGGGTCGCAGGCAGCGACAGCAGGAGCCCGAGCCCCAGCATCCGCGGTGCGGCGCGCGGGCGCTTGCGCTTCGCACGGTCGAGCACGATCCCGCTGACGATGTGTCCCACGGGCGCCGCAACCAGCACGACGAGGCCGAGGATCAGCCCGCTCTCGGCCGGCGTCACCTTGAAGGCGCGCACGTAGAAGGTCGGCGCCCAGGCGGTCAGCGTCTGGCCCATGAGGATCGCGGCGGTCGAAGCCACGGTATGGGGCAGGTAGGCGCGGCCGTGCCGGACGATCCAGGCGAAGGCGCGCGACCACGGCGGCAGTGGGACCGGGACCGACGGAGGGGGCGGTTCGGCGATGCCCCAGGTGAAGGCCAGCAGCACGAGGTTCGGCAGGGCCGCCAGCACGAACAGGGCCTGCCAGGGCGCGAGCGCACCGAAGCCCGGCAGCGTCAGGCCGCCCTGCCCCGTCAGCCAGCCGAGGGTCGCCCCGCCGACGAGGAGGGCGAGGCTTCGCCCGAGCGTACCGCCGGTGGTCAGCAGCGAGACCCCACGCCCAAGCCGCGCCCGCCCGACCCGCAACGCGAGCAGGGACAACGCGGCCGGGACGACGCCCGACTGCCCCAGGCCGAGGAGCATGCGGCTCACGAACAGGGCGGCGAAGGAGCCGGAGAGGCCGCAGGCCAGCGTCGCGAGGGTCCACACCACGAGGCAGCCGAGAAGGAGCGTGCGCCGATGCCCGCGGTCGGCCAACGCGCCGACCCAGGGCAAGCCCGCCGCATGCAGCAGCGCGAAGGCCGAGCCCTGGAGCAGGCCGACCTCGGCGTCGCTCAGCGCCAGATCGTGCTTGAGCGGCGTGGCGAGCACCGTGATCAGGAACCGGTCGCTGAAGGCGAAGAACTGCGTCGCCGCGAGCAGCAGCACCAGCCCCCAGCCGGACGATCCGCCGCTTCGCTCCGCGGTCGGTAGGCGACGAGGTGTGGACGCGAGCGCCGGTTCAGTAGAGTTCACAAAGCCACGCGGCGAGTTGCGACCGGGCGTCGGCGATCCCCGCCCGGGAGGCGCGCGCCCGCTGCAGGTCGGCACGGAACTGTCCCGGCGGCCGCCCGAATGCCGCGTGAAACGCCCGGTTGCAATGGCTTTCGCTGCCGAAGCCGCAGGCGAAGGCCAGGGCCGCGATCGAGCGGGTCTCGCTCGGTCGCCTCAGGCAGGCGCGCAGGCTCTCGAGCCGCCGGAGCCGGAGCACGTTCGCGACGCCGCCATCCTCCGAGAACGAGCGATACAGGACGCTGCGCGAGACGCCGACGCCCCGCGCGATGGTTTCGGCGTCGAGGGTAGAGTCCGACAGGCGCGTGGCGATGAACGCCTCGGCGCGCTCGCGCCGCAGCAGGACGAGCTGCGCTTCGGTGTCCGGGTCGAAGCCGAGCCCGGTCCTGTCGTCGAGCACGGCGGCCAGCACCGTCGTCAGGGCGCGGGCCGCGCCCGCCGCCGCGCGCGGGTTCATGGCGGACGCTCGGCGGGCGAGGGAGACCATCAGGTCGGCGACGAGCCCTCCACTCGCCTCGGGCAGCACCGTGCCGTGGAAGCCGCGAAGCCCGCGCAGCGAGCCTTCGACCGGATCGCGCGCGAGCGCGACGGTGACGACGTGCGCGTGGTCCGCCCGGCTCGATTGCGGCCGGGTGGTGTCGAACAGCAGGATCTCGCCGGGCGCCACCCGAACCTCGTCGCCCGGGACGCCGCCGGACAGGCGGCCGGCGAGCAGGAGGTGGAGGTTGACGTGGTCGAAGCCGTCGCGGCGCACGCGCGCCGCGCCACGGCTGTGCACCAGCCCGTTCAGATGGCGATCGAACACCACCATCCGCGGGAAGCGGTGGGCCTGGAAGCGGGCGTAGAACCCCTCCCCCGTCAGGGCCACGTCGGAACCGTGGGCGTAGAGGTCGTGGTAGGTGCCGAATCCGTCGGGGGCGTCCGGCGACTGCGCGGCGAAACTGAAGGATTGCAACGTCACGGGTCGGCCGAAGCGAGTCCATTCGACACGTCGGTCGATGCGATGTTCATTATTCACCGCTGAAACACGGGTGCAAGGCGGCCCACGGCTGCAACCACTGGGGAATGATTACGCATCACACCTAAAAGTCCGATCGGAGACGAGGCTCGAATGCAGCCTATCCCCGTGCAGGAACGGCCCTCGTGGCGCGCCTGAGGTGCCTCCGCCGAGGTCGCGGTCGGCCCGCATGGGTCTGCGATGGAACGGCGCATCGACGGACGCTGCTCCGGTGCTAGCTTCCTCGCGACGCGCCGAAGGGCAGCGGGCCTCGGAGGATCGCGATGAGCGGCGTGTTCTTTCTCTACTTCACCGCCTGCATGGCGAACGCGCCCGAGACCTGCGAAGCGCGGCGCATGCCGCTCGACGTGGCGACGCCCCGCGCCTGCCAGCACGTCGCCCAGCCGCAGCTTGCGCGCTGGGTCGAGGAACACCCGGACTACCGGATCGCCGGGTGGCGCTGCGGCGCGCCGATGCGCGATCCCGGCACGCGGATCTGATGGCGGGCGTGGCATCGCGGGCACAGGCGCCCGCCCTTGCGCACGGTGCGCCGTCGCGCGCCCCGGTTTCGCCGCATGGGACGGGCCAAGGCGAGGCTCCGTCCCGCCAGCGAACCCGTTCCCGATGCCATACAGCGCCGCCCGCCGCCTCAAGGCCTTCGCCGCCTACGGCCTTTTCGCCCTCGCGCTCGCCGGCTGCGGGACTCCGACGCTCATCGAGAGCGCCGGCCCGGTCAGCCCCGTGATCCTCGACGAGAATGCGGCCGCCGCCGCGATCTCGCGTTACCGCGCCCAGCACGGGCTCGGGCCGGTCACCGTCGACGCCGGGCTGGTGACGGCGGCCGCGTTCCAGGCCGGCAACAACGCCCGCACCGGACAGCTCAGCCACGAGGTCGGCGGCAGCTTCACCGCGCGGATGGCCTCGGCCGGGCTCGGCCGGTCCTGGTCGGCGGAAAACCTCAGCGCCGGCTCCGAGACCTTCGATCAGGTGCTCGCCCGCTGGAAGGCCTCGCCCGAGCACAACAAGAACATGCTGATCCCGCAGATCCACCGCATCGGCATCGCCCGCGTCGACGCACCGGGCACCCGCTACAAGCGGTTCTGGGCGCTGGTGATGGCCGGCGGCTGATGGTCGAAATCAGACGCTGGGCATCCAATCGCGGGATCCACTAAAGTTGGAAAGCGGACCTGGGAGGGGTAGAAATGGATCAGCCAGTAGCCATGAGCATTGCTGATGTCTCAGTCGCGGCTATGATCGACGATGAAATTATGCGCGCTGCAAAAGAGCGTTGGCAGAAAGTGGCCATGATCACGGCTATAATAATTCATGCTAACCCTCGTCGAGGAATAAAGGACACAGCAATAGCAGAGCGTATCAAATTGCTTGTTTCACTAGGTAAGCTCGAAGCGCAAGGGAATTTAGACCGTATGCGCTACAGCGAAGTTCGGTTGCCACCACGGTAGAACCTGCAACCCACACTTCGCTCGTATGGTCCGCTAAGGGTCGAAAGCAGCCCTCCGCTGCAAGTGCCAAGCGTCTGATGTCGACCAAGAGAGCGCCTTCCGCCGAAGCGGACGCCTTTTCGGCGAAAGACAGCACATCATGATAAGGGCCTATTCGACCGTGTTCGGCGCGACGACGTTGCCGGTGCCGCCGTCGGCATTGTCGAGGCTGCTGCCGAAGGGATAGCCGGAATCCTGGCTGCAATAGAGCCGCCAGCCGCCGCGAGAATTCACCACGATCGCCGCCGACGCGAACAGGCCGTCGCCGGTGAAGGTGTTTCCGGTGACGACGTTGTCCGACGGCGTCTGGTGGCGGACCGTGCCGCCCTCCCCGCAATTGCGGTAGAGCCGCACGCCGCCTTGGCCCTGCGTGGCGATGCGGTTGCCGGTGATGCGGTTGCGCGCCGAGCCGTCGACGGCGATCGCCTCCCGCCCGAGCGCGACGGCGATGGTGTTGTCGGCGATGACGTTGTCGGCGCTCTCGGCGTCGAGGTAGATTGCGTCCGCGCCCGAGCGGCCGTCGAGGGTCGAGCCCTGCAGGGTGAACCGCGTCACGCCGGGGGCGAGGTAGAGCGGGATGTGCCCGAGCGCGGTGATCGTCGAATCGCGAATCGTGACCTCGGTCGGCGCCGCCGCCTGCGCCCGCTCGGTATGGCCGAGGCTGTGCGACGACGCCTTCACCGCCGCCCCCTGGCCGTTGAGGCCCATGCCCCAGACGCGGACGTGGCCGAGGATGCGGCAGTTGCGAAGCATGACGCCGCTGGGGCGCGACCAGGTCCCGCCGGGGCCGGCCGGCGCGCGCGAGCGGATCTCGACCGCGAAGTCGGCGAGCGTCGGCGCCGGCTCGGCTCGCCCGATCGTCGCGCCGGCGCAGTCGATCTCCGCGCCCGACGCCTCCGCGCCCTCGACGACGACCCGGCGCAGGACGTGGTCGCCCGGGCTCAGCGTGATCGAGCAGGCGATCGCGGCGGTGTCGTCGCCGGGGCGCGGGGGCGACAGCAGGCGGGCGCGCGTGGCGGCATCGCAGGCGCGCGCGGACACAGGTTCGACGAGGGCGGGCGGGGCCGGCGGCAAGGTGACGATCATCGCCGGGAGATGACGCCCGACGACGGCAATTTCGGGATCGGCACGCGCAGGTCCGCAATGCCGCCGTCACCGGTTCCGCTCGCGGGCGAACGGCTCTAGACCTCCGATGCGTCGACGACCGGTCCGGCGCTGGAGCCGCAGGTTGGCAGACCCCGTCCCGAGCGCCCCGCGGAACCCCGCCAAGCGGACGGTGCTCCGTGCCCGCCGCCGCCGCACCGCGGGCGGTCGCGGCAGCCTCGGCCGGCCGGGCTCCGACCTGACGCGGCTGCCGGTGGCACTCGACCCGCGCGGGCTGAGCCTGGTCGAGGGCGTGCGCGCGGCCTTCGCCTTCGCGATCGTGCTGCTGGCCAACGAATGGATCCAGTGGCCGCCGCTCCTGACCATGGCGCTTGCGGCCAACCTCACCTGCTTCTGCGACACCGGCGGCCCGATCCGCATCCGCCTGCGGGTGCTCACCGCCTTCTCGGTGCTCGGCGGCCTGATCTGGGGGGTGTTCGGGCTGATCCAGCCCTACGGGCCGCTCGTCGTGGTGCCGGCCGCCTGCGCGGTGATCTTCGCTTGCGCCTACGCCCGGGTCTGGAGCGTGCAGGCCCAGGCCGCGGGCAACGTGCTCGTGGTGGTGCTGTGCATCGCCATGGACCGGGCGCTGAGCCCGGAGGAGGCGGCGATCATCGCCGCGATGTTCCTCGCGGGCGGCCTGTGGGCGACCGTGCTGGCGCTGGTGCTGTGGCGGCTGCATCCCTATCGCGCGGCGCACCGCGCCGTCGGCGAAGTCTGGCACGCGCTGGCGCGGCTGACCGGCGACCTGGAAAAACTCGCCGCCGCGCCGGAGACGGTCGCGGCCGCCTTCGACGGCCATGCCCGCGCCCACCGCCGCGGCGTCCGCGCCGGCATCGAGGCGGCGCGCGCCCTCCTGCTCGACCTCGCCCGCTCGCGCGAACGCGTCTCCGAGCGCACGGCGCAGGCGCTGCTGCGGCTTGAGACGGCCGAGCAGCTGTTCTCGGGCCTGATCGGAATCGCCGAGCTGATCGAGAGCGCGCCCGAGCCGCACCGGCGCGCGGCCGCCAAGCTGTTCCTGCGGCGCCTGCGCCCGCTGCTGATCGCCATCGCCCGCGCGATCCGCGACGACGCCGACCTCGACCTGCCGCGCCTGGAGCCGGCGATCGAGCGAGCCACCGCGGGATTGGAGGCGACGCCGATCCTCGCGCGCCTGGCCGAGCGGATCGTCGAGCGGGTCCGGATCGGCGCCAAGCTCTCGACGCCGGAGGGCTACCGCCCCGGCGGCGCGCTCGCCGACGGCGGCAGCCTCGGTTGGCGGACGCGGTTCTTCGGGCCGCTGCGCACCAACTTCACCCTGGCCTCGGCCAACCTCCGCCACGCGGTGCGCGCCAGCGCCGTCTGCGCGCCGGCGCTGGCGGCGACGCTGATCTGGGCCGGCCCGTTCTCGCACTGGCTGGTGATGACCGTGGTGCTGACGATGCAGCCGTTCTACGCGGCGACCTGGCAGCGGGCGCTGGAGCGGATCGGCGGCACCGTGCTCGGCGGCCTCGTCGGCGCGCTGCTGGCGCAGATGGCGACGACGCCGCTGATGCAGATCGCGCTGATCCTGCCGCTGAGCATCGTCGGATTCGCCGCGCGCCAGGTGAGCTACGGCTTCTTCGTCGCCTGCCTCACCCCGTTGATCGTGCTGCTGATCGAGGTGATCACCCCCGGCCACTCCTCCTGGGAGGTGGTCGGCATGCGCGCGCTGTTCACCATCCTTGGCGGGCTGATCGCCGTGGTGAGCTGCCTGCTGCTCTGGCCGATCTGGGAGCCGGACCAGGTCCGCAAGGAGCTCCGGCGCGCGCTCGCGAGCCATGCCGCCTTCGCCGAGGCGGCGCTCGCCGACACGGCGCCCCCGGAGCGCGAGGCGCGGCTCTCGACCTGCGCCCGCAACGCCGGCCTCGCGCTCAACGACCTCGAAGCCGCCCTGTCGCGCGCCCTGCAGCAGCCCCGCGCCGGGCACCATCCCGAGGTCGAGGCCGCGATGGTCGCCGACGCCACGCTCCGGCGGATCAGCGCCCGCCTCACCGTGCTGCGCCACGCCGGCGCGCCGACCCAGGCCGAGGACGGCACCTGGAAGGCCTGGATCGCGGCGAACCTCCAGGCGCTCGCCGAGAACCGCTACCCCCTCCCCGACCGCCCCGGCGGCGCGCGAAGCCCGCAGCTGCAACGCCTCGTCGCCCAAGTCGACCTGCTCACCGGCACCCTGCGGCCGGGGCAGGTGCGGGAGGCGGTGTCCGCCGTCGCGTGACCGCGCCCCGTCTTCTCAGTTCAGGGCCTGCGGGTCGGCCTCCTGCAGGAAGGCGGCGACCTCGCGGAAGAACTGCATGCGGTTCTTCTCCATGATCACCGTATGCGTGCCCTCGCCGAGTTCGACGAAGCGCTTGTAGGGGACGTTGGTCAGCTTGGTGAAGTATTCCTGCGCCTGGTAGCTCGGCAGGTCGGCGTCCCATTCCGCGTGGATGATCAGGGTCGGGACGCGGATCTCGCCCGGATCGTAGAGCGGCTTGCCGGCCTGCCAGTAGGCCTGCGAGTCCGCGACGACGCCGTTCGGCGCGCGCAGCACCGGGGGCGAGAGCGCGGCGCCGACGGCGTCGGTGGCCCATGTCGCGTCCGCCCACTGCTCGAACCAGCCCGCCGGGATCAGGTCGCCGCGCTTGTCCTCCGGGACGCCCTTGAGCCAGCGGTCCCTGGCGCTGTCGCGGGTGACGGTACGATAGGCGCCGAGTGGCCCGGACGTGCCAAGGTTCGGGGGCGCCTTGGCGATCCATTGCGGCGCGTAGAGGACAAGGCGGTTGACCTTGTCGTTGTGGGTCGTGGTGTAGAGACCCATGGTCGAGGTGCCCCACGACCATCCCATCAAGTCGAGCTTGTCCACGCCGCGGCGCTTCAGGATGAAGTCGACCGCGACACCGACGGCCTTCGCAGCGTCGGCGGTGCGCATGAACGGCGGGTTGTCCGCGGCTGCCTGGTCCATCTGCTTCGGCCGGCTCGAGAAGCCGTAGCCGGGCAAATCAACGAGGTAGACGTCGAACCCGAGTCCCGCGAGGTAATCCATCATCGATAGCCCAGCGAGCGGAAGATCGAAGGCGGTGGAGGCTGGATAGGTCGCCCCGTGGACGTAGAGCAGGATCCGGTCGGCGGCGAAGCGCGATTGCCCGGCCGGACGCTTGTTGCGGACGTAGAGTTCGATCCCGTCCTCACCGGTCGGGACCCGGAACTCCTCGCGTTCGATCGATGGTGCCGCGGGCTCGCGGGCCTGCGTCGGCGCTGCAGCCAATCCGAGGCCTAGCACCGCGAGGCCGCGGAAGACCTCACGGCGGGGCACCGCGCTCGTGTCGGCGGCCGGCGTCTGACGGCCTTCGGCCAAGAATGTCCGTTTCGATGGCTTGGGCATCGTTTTCTCCCATCCGTATCTGGCGTCGGATGACGGAGATGAATCACCCCGACGGCATGCAGGCAACGGACGTAGGAGCGGAGCGCGAACGAACCGCGACGATCGTCGCTGGACCGCTTTCCCGCCGGACGCTGACTCACCGAAAAAACCCTGCGCACCGTCCGCGCGTCGCCCCGTTTCCCTTATATCGCCCCGGGGGCATCGAGAGCGGATACGGGCTTTGGAAGACGCGTTGATCCGGTGGCTGCAAGCCACCGCCCACCTGCGAGCCGACGTGGCGGCCGTCGTCGGGACCGCGCTGGCGCTCGGCGTCACCGTGCATGCGCTCCTGCGCAAGCGCCGGGTCAGCGTCGCGGTCGGCTGGATCGGGCTGGCGTGGCTCTCGCCGGTGTTCGGGACGGCCCTGTACCTCCTGTTCGGGATCAACCGGGTCGAGCGCCGCGCACGCAAGTTCCAGTCGAAGCCCTCCGCGGCGCCGGGCGCGCCGAACACCGAGGACGCCATCGTCCCCGAGGTGATGTGGCCGCTGGACAAGGCGGTGCGCCGGATCACCGGCCTGCCGGCTTTGGCCGGCAACACACTGCGCCTGTTTCGCAACGGCGACGCCGCCTACCCGGTGATGCTCGGCGCGATCGACCGGGCGCGGTCGAGCATCGCCCTGTCGAGCTACATCTTCCGCGACGACCCCACCGGGCGGACCTTCTGCGCGGCGCTGAAGGCGGCGCAGGACCGCGGCGTGGCCGTGCGGGTGATCATCGACGGCATCGGCGGCGGCTATTTCCGCGCGGCGGCCTTTCGACGGTTGCGGGCTTCGGGGGTGCCGGCCGCCCTGTTCATGCATTCCGGCTTGCCCTGGCGCATGCCGTTCCTGAACCTGCGCACCCACAAGAAGCTGCTGATCCTCGACGGGCGCGAGGCCTTCACCGGCGGCCTCAACATCTCGCAGCCGAACCGCCTGCGGACCCGCCCCGACCACCCGATCCGCGACACGCACTTCCACGTCGCCGGCCCGGTGGTCGAGCAGCTGATGCTCGCCTTCAGCGCCGACTGGGCCTTCGCGGACGGCGGCGTGCTCGAAGGGCCTGACTGGTTCCCGGACCTGCAACCCGTGGGCGACTCCATCGCCCGGGTCGTCCTCTCCGGGCCCGACGCGGACGTCGAGAAGATCGAGTTCGTGATCCTCCAGGCGCTGGCCTGCGCCCGCAGCTCGGTCCGCTTCGTCACCCCCTACTTCCTGCCGGACGAGGTGGTGATGAACGCCCTCATCCTCGCGAGCCAGCGCGGGATCACGGTGGACATCGTCATCCCGCGGGTCAGCGACCACCATTTCATCGATTGGGCGACGCGGGCGCACGTCGCGCCGCTGATCCGCAACGGCGTGCGGATCTGGCTCGACGAGCCGCCCTTCGACCATTCCAAGGCGATGGTGGTGGACGGGGCCTGGTGCTTCGTCGGCAGCGCGAATTGGGACATGCGCAGCTTCCGCCTGAACTTCGAGCTCAACGTCGAGATCCACGACGCGGCGCTCGCCGCTCAGCTCGAGACGTTCATCCGCGCCAAGATGGAGACGCCGCTCACGATGGAGGCGATCGACGCGCGGGCCTTGCCGGTCCGTTTGCGCGACGCAGGCGTGCGACTGCTGCTGCCATACCTCTGAAGCGAAGGCGCGGGGCCTCGCCGGGCGGGGCCGGGCTGAGGTGGACGACGATGGGCCGGTGGTCGGAAGGCCCGCGCGGCAGCACCGCGTGCTCGCGGCAGACGAGGCCGCGCACCAGGCATCGGTCGAGGCGCAGCGGCACCATCTCGACCATGGCATGGGTCGGCCGGCGCGGCCCCACGTCGCGGAAGCCCGGCAGCAGCGCCGGCCCGACGATGTTGTAGTCGCCCAGGATCGCCGAGCGCTCGGGCAGCATGCCGACGATGCGGCGGAGCTGGCGCCGGTTCAGCATCTGGCCGTGCGAGAGGTGGACGTTGGCCACGCCGAAGTCGCCGAAATCGAGCACCTGGCAGACCCGGTGGACCACCGCGCCGGACGGCAGCGTGACCACGGCCGGGTTCGTCGCCCACGGCGTCGGGCACCACATCGCCAGCCCGTGGATGCGGCCGGGCAGCGGCACCCAGGCGTAGGACCCGCCGACCCGTTCGGTGATCCCGGCGATCTCGCGGGTGGCTTCCTGCATCAGCAGCAGGTCCGGCCGCTCCTGCTCGATCAGCGCGACCACGTCCTCGACCGCCGCGCCGGTGCGGCGCAGCAGGTTCCAGCTGACGACCTTGCGCGACGCCGCCGCGGCATCCGCCTGTCGGAGCGGCGCCGGCGCGACGGAATCGAGGCCGAGGGGGGCCGAAGAGACCTGGGATGAGACCTGGGATGAGGCTTGGGATGAGGCTTGGGATGAGACCTGGGATGTCGCCATGCGGGCCGTTCGTGCTCCTGACCGCGCTCTTCCGACAGCCTGGGGCAGGCGCGAGACCGGGATGGGACCGGGCGGGTTTCGCCCGCCTCCCAACGCGCGACCCACGATCCCGTTGCCCTGTTGACGCAACGCTCCTCCACCCTTGAGCCGTGCGCCGCAAGCGCCCAGAACCCATCTCGACCGGACCGAGGCCGCAAGGGGGCGCTCCAGACGGCGCTCCAGATCTTTGGAATCCATGACGCGTTTCACGTTCATCCACGCCGCCGACCTGCATCTCGGCAGCCCGCTCGCCGGGCTCGGCGCGCGGAATGCCGAGATCGCCCAGCGCTTCGCCTCGGCCGGGCGCCGGGCGTTCGAGGACCTCGTCAGCCACGCAATCGAGGCCCGCGTCGCGTTCCTGATCGTGGCCGGCGACGTCTACGACGGCGATTGGGCCGACCACTCGATCGGCCTGTTCTTCGCCCGCCAGGTCGCGCGGCTCGACCGCGCCGGCATCCCGGTGGTGCTGGTGCGCGGCAACCACGACGCCGAGAGCGTGATCACCAAGGCGATCACCCTGCCGGAGGCGGTCCGCACCTTCTCGACCAAGAAGCCGGAGACCATACGGCTCGACGCGCTGAAGGTCGCCCTGCACGGCCAGAGCTTTCCGAACCGGGCGGTCGACGAGAACCTGTCGCTGTCCTACCCGGCCGCCGTGCCGGGCTGGTTCAACGTCGGGGTGCTGCACACCTCCTGCACCGGCCACGCCCAGCACGCGACCTACGCGCCGTGCTCGGTCGCGGACCTGCGGGCGCGCGGCTACGATTACTGGGCGCTCGGCCACATCCACGACTACACCGAGCTGTCGCAGGATCCTTGGATCCTGTTCCCCGGCAACCTCCAGGGCCGCAGCATCCGCGAATGCGGGCCCAAGGGCGCCGTCGCCGTCGAGGTCTCCGACGGGCAGGTGGCGGGCGTGCGCCGCCTGATCGTCGACCACGCCCGGTTCCACAACCTCTCCGTCGCCGTCGACGAGGCCGAGACCGAGGCGCAGGCGGTGGCGCTGGTCGAGGCGGCGATGCGTCCGCTGGCGGCGCTGGCGGAGGGCCGCCTGCTCGCGGTGCGGGTGCACCTCACCGGGACCACCGCCGCCCACGACCGGCTCGCGGCCGACCGCGAAACCCTCACCGCGGAGATCCAGGCCGCCGCCGACCGCGTCCACGAGGACATCTGGCTGGAGAAGCTGAAGATCGAGACCGCCCGCCCGAGCGGCGGCCCGCGCGAGAATGTCGTCGACGCCATCGACCCGGCGACGCTGCTCGCCGAGATCGACCGCGACCCCGAGTTCCGCGCCCGCGCGACGGCGGCGCTCGCCGAGATCGCCGCGAAGATGCCGGCGACCGAGGACGGCGACCTGGCCGGCGACCTCGACACCCTCTGCGCCGAGGCCGAGGCGATGATCCTCGGCCGCCTCACCAAACGCGCATGCTGAGCCTGGCGCGCATGCCGAGCTTGGCGCGCATGCCGAGCCCGGCGCCCCCACCGAACTTGCGCCCGGTCTCGGCGGAGCGGAGACACCCATGCGCCTCTTGAGCCTCGACCTCGAACGCTACGGACCCTTCACCGGGCGGCGGGTCGAATTCCGTGCGGACGCGCGCCTGCACGTCGTGCTCGGGCCGAACGAAGCCGGAAAATCCTCGGCGCTCGCCGCGGTGACGGACCTGCTGTTCGGCATCGAGACGCGCACGGCCTACGCCTTCCTCCACGAGATGCCGCAATTGCGGATCGGCGCCGAGATCGGCAGCGCCGACGGCGGCCGGCTGGCGTTCCGACGCCGCAAGGGCAACCGCAACACCCTGGTCGACGCCGACGACGCCGCCCTGCCGGAGGCGGCGCTCGCCCCCTTCCTCGGGGGCCTGACCCGCGAGGTGTTCTGCCGCGCCTTCGGCCTCGACGCGAACAGCCTGCGCGAGGGGGCCAGGGAGATGCTGCTGGCCGAAGGCGAGCTCGGCGCCAGCCTGTTCGCGGCGGCCTCGGGCCTGCGCGGCTACAGCGACCTGCAGAAGAGCCTGGAGGCCGAGTCCGACCGGATCTACGGACCGCGCAAGCGCCAGGACCGCAGCTTCTACCAGGCGTTCGACCGCTACGACGAAGCCCGCAAGGCGATCCGCGAGACGGGGTTGCGCGCCGGCGACTGGCGCGAGCTCAACGAGGGCATCGCCGCGGCCGGGGCGTCGCTGGACGCGATCAAGGCCGAGCGCATGCGGATCGCCGCCGAGCAGGCGCGGCTCGCGCGGCTCAGGCGCGTCGGCCCGCTGATCGCCGAGATCGACGCGCTCGCGGCGCGGGACGGCGCCGAACCCGATCTGGTCGAGGTCCCCGACGCCTGGGTCGAGCGCCTGGGCGAAGCCTGCGCGGCGCTCCGCGGCCGTCAGGCGGAGGCCGTGCGCATCGATGCGGCCGCGGACGCGGCGCGGGCGGCCTTCGCGGCGGTGGCGGTCGACGCCGGGCTCGTCGGGCGCGCCGAGGAGATCCTGGAAGGTTTTCGCGGGATCGACCGCTTCGACAAGAACGGGGCCGACCTGCCGCGCATCCAGGGCGAGGCCGACCAGTTCGACGCCGAACTCGCCCGGCTCGCCGTCCGGGTCGGCCTCCCCGACGTGGAGGCGCTGACGCGGCGCCAACCCTCGGACGCCGAGCGCGCCCGGGTCGAGGCGCTGATCCGCGACGGGCAGGAGGACGCCGCCGCCATCGCCCGCCTGGAGCGCGACCTCGGCGCGGCCCGCGCCGAGCACGAGGGCCTGCTGCGCGACGTGGCCGAGGGCGGCACCCCCGTCGACCCGGCTCCGTTCCGCGAGGCGTTGCGGCCGCTGGTGGCGATCCGCACCGCGATCGTCGAGCGCGACGCCCTCGACGCCACCGTGCGGCGCGCCGAGCAGGTGCTGCGCGGCCAGGCGGCCCGCCTGTCGCCGCCGGTCGCCGACGTCGCGGCCCTGGCCGACGCGCCCCTGCCGACGGTCGAGACGGTCGCCCGCTTCCGAGCCCTGCTCGACGGCAAGGAGCGCGAGCGCGCGCTGGCCGTGGAACGCCGCGACGCCGCGAGGCGCCAGGTCGCGGCACGCCAAGCACGCCTGCGCGAACGCGAGGCCGGACGGCCGATCGCGACCCGCGCCGACCTGTCGGCGCTCCGGGCCGAGCGCGACGCGGCCTTCGCGCCCCTCCGCGAAGCGCTGAGCGACGGCGTTCGGCGCCCGCCGGGCGAGGTCGCAGCCTACGAGCGCCTGGCCCAGGCCGCCGACCGTCTCGCCGACGAGCTCGCCGCCGACGCCGCCCGCGTCGCCGAGCACGCCGCCGACGGCCAGCGCCTCGACGCCGAGATGGCCGAGTCCGCGGCTGCGGACGAGATCCTGGCCGAGATCGAAGCCGAGGCCGCCGAGGGCTTGGCCGCCTGGGCCGACCTCTGGCGCCCGGCC
Organism: Methylobacterium sp. WL12; assembly: GCF_008039475.1. NCBI lineage: Bacteria > Pseudomonadati > Pseudomonadota > Alphaproteobacteria > Hyphomicrobiales > Methylobacteriaceae > Methylobacterium > Methylobacterium sp. WL12. Next base: position 20,387 of record NZ_VRUW01000069.1, read on the forward strand.
GGCATCGCCGCCGCGACGCCAGCGGAGATGACGACCTGGCTCGGGGAAGCCGAAACCCTGATCGAGGCCAAGGGCGCCCTCGACGAGCGGCGCATCGACCGGGCGCTGCGCACAGAGCGCATCGAGGCTTCGCGGGCGCCGCTGCTGGACCTGGCCGCCCGCGCCGAGCTGGCGGACCTCGCCGGCCTCGACGTGGGGCTGATCCTCGCCCGCATCGAGGAGCGCGTCGCAGGCATCGCGTCCCGCTGGGAGGCGACCCGCGAGGCGAACGCGCGGATCGGCGCCGCCGCGGTCGGGATCGCGCGGTTCACGGCGAGCCTATCCGACGCCAGGACGAAGCAGGCCGCCTGGCGCAGCGCCTGGGCCGAGGCGGTCGGCGCGATCGGGCTCGACGGCGAGGCCGGGACCGAGATGGCGACCCGCGCGCTCGCCGCCTGGCAGGCGGTGCCGAACGTGCTCGCCGAGCGCGAGAACCGCCGCGCGCGGGTCGCCGGCATCGGCCGCGACATGGAGGCCTACCGGGCCGCGGTGACGCCGCTGATCGCGGAGCTGGCGCCCGACCTCGCCCACATCCAGCCGAGCGCCGCCATCCGCAGCCTGCAGAAGCGGCTGCAGGAGGCGCAGGCGAGCGAGACCCGCCGCCGCGAGCTCGCCAAGCGGCGCGACGAGGCGGAACGGGAGGCCGGGGCGGCGATGCGCGCGCGCGACGACGCGCTCGCATTGCTCGCGCGGCTTCTCGCCGACACGGTTCCCGACCTCTCGGCCGAAGCGCAGGACGTGGTCGAGGCCCTGCACGGGCGCCTCGTCGCCCGGCGCGCGTTGCGGGCCGAGGCGCAGGCGCGCCGCGCCGAGCTGGCCCGCGCCGCCGACGGCATCCCCGAGGAGACGCTGCGCGCGGATCTCGCCGCCATCGATCCGGACGCGATCGAGGCGGGGCTGCGCCGTCTGGCGATGGAGGACGAGGACCTCGACCAGCGCGGCAAGACGGCCTTCGCCGAGCGCGACCGGAACGAGCGTCGGCGGGAGGCCCTGGAGGGCGGCACCGGCGCCGAGCTGGCGCTGGCGCAGAAGAAGGCCGCCGAGGCCGAGCTACAGGGCAGCGCCCGGCAATGGGCGGTCCTGAAGCTCGCGAGCCTGATGCTCGGCACCGCGATCGCCCGCCAGCGGACCGGGCAGCAGGACCCGCTGCTGGCCCGCGCCGGCGGGATCATGGCGGCGCTCACCGGAGGCGCGTTCTCCGGCCTCGCGCAGGATTACGACGAGGCCGACAAGGCGCTGATCGTGGCGCGCCGCGCGGGCGGCGAGACGATCCACGTCCAGGGTCTCAGCGAGGGCACCCGCGACCAGCTCTACCTCGCCCTGCGCCTGGCCTACCTGGAGGATTACGCGGGCAAGGCAGAGCCGGCGCCGTTCATCGGCGACGACCTGTTCTCGACCTTCGACGACGCGCGCACCGGGCACGGCCTCGAAGCGCTGGCAGCGATCGGCGGCACGGTGCAGCCGATCCTGTTCACCCACCACCGGCACGTGGCCGACCTGGCGCAGGCACGCCTCGGCTCGGCCGTGGACATCATTCCGCTGTAGGGCGCCCGTAGCGCGCCTCGAGGTGGGCGAGGTAGGCCTCCGTCCCGAGCGGAGAGCCGGTCGCCCGCTCGAGCAGCGTGTCGGTGGGGAGCCGGCTGCCGTGTTCGTGGACGTGCGTGCGCAGCCAGCCCCGCAGCGGCGCGAAGTCGCCCGTGGCGAGGCCCGGCAAGATTCCCGGCTCGGCGCGCTTGGCCGCGGCGAAGAGCTGGGCGGCGGCCATCGCCCCGAGGGTGTAGGTCGGGAAGTAGCCCCAGGCGCCGCTCGGCCAGTGGATGTCCTGCAGGCAGCCGAGGCGGTCGTTCGGAACGGTGAGGCCGAGCAGGCGGCGCATGCCGTCGTTAAACGCGCCCGGCAGGTCGGCCAGTGCGAGGTCGCCGGCGATCAGCGCGGATTCGAGGTCGTAGCGCAGCAGGATGTGGGCCGGATAGGTCGCCTCGTCGGCATCCACCCGGATGAAGCCGGGCTCGACCCGCGTGTGCAGGCGGTGGAGGTTCTCGGCCGTGAAGGCGGCGCCGTCGCGGCCGAACTCCGCCCGCACCAGGGGCGCCAGGAACGCGAAGAATTCGCGGCTGCGGCAGGCCTGCATCTCGACGATCAGCGATTGGCTCTCGTGCAGGCTCATGCCGCGCGCCTTGCCGACGGGCTGGTTGCGCCATGCGGCCGGGCGGCCCTGCTCGTAGAGCGCATGGCCGGTCTCGTGCAGCACGCCCATCAACGCCCGCCCGAAGTCGGCCTCGTCGTAACGGGTGGTGATCCGCACGTCGTCCGTGGCGCCGCCGCAGAACGGATGCAGGCTGATGTCGAGGCGCCCGCGGGTGAAGTCGAACCCGAGCGCCCGCATCAGCGCCAGCCCGATCCGCTTCTGCGCGTCCACCGGGAACGGGCCGTCCAGCGGCAGCGGCGCGGGCTCGCCCGCCTGCCGCTCCCGGGCCGCCGCCACCAGCCCGGGCAGCCGGGTGCGCAGCTCGGCGAAGAGCGGGTCGATGGTCGCGCGGCGCATGCCGGGATCGTACTCGTCGAGCAGCGCGTCGTAGGTCCCGAGCCCGAGCGCCGCCCCCTTGATCGCCCCGATCTCGCGCTGGAGCCGCAGCACCTCGGAGAGATGCGGCAGCAGCAGGCCGAAATCCGACTGCGCGCGGGCCTCGCGCCAGACCATCTCGGCCTTCGAGGTCGCGCGCGAACTCGCCTCGACGAGGTCGCCCGGCACCGAGGCGGCGTGGGCGTGGACGCGGCGCATCTCGGCGAGGTTTTCCGCCTGCCACGGATCGAGCCCCTGCTCGCCGGCGGCGGAGAGCGCGTCGGCGGTCTCGGGTGCGGTCAGGATCTCGTGGGCGAGGCCGCGCAAGGTCGCGAGCTGGTCGGCGCGGCCGTCGGCGGCGCCGTCCGGCATCAACGTCTGGGAATCCCAGCCGAGGATGCCGGCGGCGTCACCGATCGCGTCGAGGCGGGCGAAGCGGCGTTCGAGACCGGAATAGGCGTTCACGATGCGCGAGCCTCTGCGTTGGCGCGCCGGCCTCGCGAGCGGCCGGCTGGGATGGCGGCCTTCGTCATAGGCGCCGGGCGCCACCGGGAACACCCCGCCTAGAGATCGGAGATCGGCGCGAGCCCGCGCCTTTCGCAGGGAGCGCCCCATATCGTCGCGACGCGCCGAGGGCGCCGTGGGACCGGAGCAGAGTGGTGGATCGCCGTGCCTTCGTCGCCGCAGCCCTGGCCTCCACCGCCCTCGTCGGAGGCCCCGTCGCCCACGCCGCGACCGAACCCAGGTCCGTCGCGAAGGACGGGCCGGTGCGGATCGCCATGCTGCTCTATCCGGGCATGACCGCGCTCGACGTGGTCGGCCCGCAGGAGATCCTTTCAGGCCTCGCGCCCGGCAGCCTGGATCTCGTGGCGCGGGCCGCCGGTCCCGTCGCGAGCGATACCGGGCTCGCCCTCGTCGCCACCGCGGATTTCGAGACCTGCCCGCGCGACCTCGACGTGCTGTTCGTGCCCGGGGGCGACGGCACGCCCGACCAGATGCGCGACTTGGCGACCCTCGCCTTCCTGCGCGACCGCGCCGGGCGCGCCGCCTGGGTCACCAGCGTCTGCACCGGCTCGCTGATCCTGGGCGCGGCGGGCTTGCTCGCCGGATACCGCGCGACCTCGCACTGGTGCGTGCGCGACGCCGTCCTACCCCTGCTCGGCGCCGTGCCGGTGGACGAACGGGTGGTGTTCGATCGGAACCGCGTCACCGCGGCCGGCATCTCGGCCGGGCTCGATTTCGCCCTCGCGCTGGCGGCGAGGCTGCGCGGCGCGGACTACGCCCGCACCAGCCAGCTCGTGGCGGAATACGCGCCGCGCCCGCCCTTCGACGCCGGCAGCCCGGCCGCGGCCGGGCCGGCGATCACCCAAGCGGCGGACGCGATCCTCGCCCCCCTCGTCGCGGGCGCGCTGGCGGCGGCCCGCGACCGGTCACGCACGCCTCCGTGAACGTGCGGCCCGGAACGGGGGCGGCGGGGGCGCATTCTCGCCAACGAAGCGGTCGCGCACCCGACCACCTGGAACCGCTCCGCGAGAAGCCCCCATGACGCTCGGAATGCTCGTTTCGGCCGCGATCGCGGCGCTCGGCCTGCTGGTGGCGATGGGCCTGATCGGGCACCCGGTCGACGGACAGCTGCTCACGAATTACGGCTGGAGCGGCGTGATCATCGGCGTCGCGCTGTTCGGCTTCTTCGCCTACCTTCAGCGTCGGCGGCCGCGCGCGAGCGCGTGAACCGGATGCCGTCAGGCGATGCGGATCAGCGGCTCGCGACGGATCGCGGGCGTCGCGCCAACCTCGACGCGCTGGCGCTCGCGGGCGATGTAGGCCGTCGGCATCACAGCCTGCATGTCCGCCTCGACCGAAAGCAGGGTCGTGTCCGAATGGCACGGGTGCAGGTGGATGATCGCCAGCGCCTTCACGCCGGCGGCCTGGGCGAGCTCCACGCCCTTCTGCCAGGTCGAGTGACCCCAGCCGCGGCAGGTCGGGTATTCGCCGTCGGTGAACATCCCGTCGTAGACCATCAGGTCGGCGCCCTCGACGAAGCGCATCAGCGCGGCGTCCGGCCACGGGTCGGTGTGCTCGATGTCGCTGATGATGCAGAGCCGCTTGCCACCATGCTCGAAGCGATAGCCGACCGAGCCCTGGGGATGGTTGAGCAGGATCGTGTCGACGGTCGCACCGTCGGCGAAGGTCAGCGTCTCGCCCGCGCGGAAGCCGTGATGCTTCAGCGTGCACGGGAGGATGTCGAGGGTCACCGGGAAGAGCGGCGGCGAGAACAGGCGGCCGAGCGCGTCCTCGGCCGACTGCCCGTCGAGGTTGCCGCACCAGGTGTTGATCGTGCGCTCGGCGTCGAACACCGCGGGCTTGAAGAACGGCAGGCCGCCGGTGTGATCGAGATGCAGGTGGCTGAAGAGGAGGTCGACCTCCTTCGGCAGGTCCTGGCGGTTGTGCTGGCCGCAATTATAGAGGCCCGAGCCCGCGTCGACGACGAACAGTCGCTCGCCGCAGCGCACCTCGAGGCACGGGGTGTTGCCGCCGAACTCGACGTATTCCGGGCCGCAGACCGGCGTCGAACCACGCACGCCCCAGAAGCGCAGCGTGAGACCGCCGTCCGTTACAGGACTTCTCGACATCGTCATCACGGGTCGTTTTCGTTCGGATGGTCCGATCGACTTCGATCTGGAACCGTTCTCCGCTCCGGCGTCAATGCGACCGAGGCGGTGGGCGGACGGTGGTTTCCTCATCGCCGCTCTCTGACAGAGTTTGAGATGGGTGGGCCCCGCAGGCTGCGATGTGCGAGCCCGCACATGGGATAAGTCCCATCCACGCCTCGCGTTTCGGATTTCACGGCCGGTCGGCGAGCGCGAGCGGTCCGGTCGCCCTGCGGCCGAGCCCCGCCGGATCGACCGCCCAGCCGGCCCGGACGAAGCGCGGGATCCGGTCCTCGAAGCGGGCGTCGAGGCCGCCGAAGGGATCGGGCCCGCGCTCGAAGGACGGGACGAAGCCGGCCATGCGGGTCGGCGACAGGGCCGAGCTTGGCGCGGCCCAGGCGGCCCAGGTCGCCTCCGGCACCGGCGGGGCGCGGCGCCTCGCCGGGATGACCACCGTCTCCAGCCCGGCATAGGCCAGCGCCTCGGGCCGGCTGACCTCGCCGAGCGAGGTGCCCTTGGCGGCGAGCGCCGCCCAGAAGGCGTGCTGGCCGCCGTCGGAATAGGTGGTGCGCATCGCCGCCGCCCCGTCCTCGACGAGGGCGGCGATCCGCGCCTCCTCCGCGGCGCGCCGGGTGGCGACGGCGGCTTCCTTGCCTGAGTCCTTCGAGGGCGCGAAGGCGTAGCGCCCGCCCACGACGGAAACCTGAAGTTCCTCCCCCGTGGCCTCGAACCGGTCGGCGCCCGCCTTCAGCTCGCGCCAGAACGCGATGTTCGGGTCGGTGCGGTAGCGCGCCATGTTCTCGGCGGTCATCCGGAACGGGTAGGACTGGAACTGGAACGCAGACTGCCCGCCCTTCAGCGCGTCGCGGGCGATCGCGTAGATCTCGCCCACGGTGTTGTCCATCATCGCGAAGCAGCCCATCGACGAGCATACGCCGTGGACCATCACCGCCGAGCCGGTGCCGCCATGCGCCCGGTCGTAGGCGTTCGGGTAGCCGACGTCGAAGGACAGGTAGTAGTGCGAGTTCGGGTTCATCTGCCGCTGCGGCACGCTGTAGAACCCCTCCGGCGTCTGCCGGTCGCCACTCTTGCGCTTCGGCCCGAGCTGGCCCGACCAACGGCAGATCGGGAACGTCTTGACGTAGACGAAGCGCCCGCCGGCCCCCTTCTTCCACACCTCGATCTCGGATTCCTTCTTGTAGGCCCGGAACAGCACCGGAGCCTGCGGGCTCGTGCCCTTGGCCGCCATCAGCGCGAGGGTGGCGCCCGGGATCGGCGCCTCGGCCTTGGCGTTCTGCGCCGACGCCTGACCCGCGACCAACAGGGCGAGCACGACGGAAAACCCCGACGCGACGAGACCTCTCAGGGGGCGGGCTGGACGCATCGCGGGGC